>RKSI01000034.1 GCA_007570905.1 Gammaproteobacteria bacterium | reverse complement strand
TGCAGCGCGAAGATGCCGCCATACAGCCGCACCAGGTCGCGGTGCGCAAAGGCGGCGCGCAAACCGCCGCCGAGCGCCGGCACGGCCGGCGCCGGCGGCGACGGCGTCAGCGCCGTCACCAGCACGATGGCGGCGACGCCGAGCGCCGCCGTCAGCAGGAAAATCCCCGACAGCCCGGCGACGGCCTGCACCGCAGGCCCCAGCACCAGCGCCAGCGCGAAGGCCGCGCCGATGCTGGCGCCGATGACGGCGTTGACCTTGGAGCGCTGCTCCTCGCGGCTTAAATCCGCGGCCAGCGCCATCAGCGCCGACGCCACCGCGCCCAGCCCCTGCAATGCGCGGCCCGCGATGACGCCGGCCATCGTCTCCGACAGCGCGGCGACGACGCTGCCCGCGCAAAACACCGCCAGCCCGGCGACGATGACGCGCTTGCGCCCCCAGCGGTCGGACAGCACGCCCATCGGTATCTGCATCAGCGCCTGGGTCAGGCCGTAGATGCCGAGCGCGACGCCGGTCAGCAACTGCGTGGCGCCGCGAAACTCGCCGCTGTGCAGCGCGAACACCGGGAAAATCATGAACAGGCCGAGCATGCGCACCGCATAGACGCCGCCGAGGCTGACGGCGGCGCGCTTCTCCAGGCGGTTCATCGGGAACCCGGGCATCGGCGGAAAACAGGTTGGGACGGGGGTCTGCTGTGGGTGAACGGGATGGGGTAATATAGCAGATTAACCCCATAACTTAAGCGACCGTTTTGCAAAGTGATACGAATCAAGGGTGCGCGCACCCACAACCTGAAAAACATCCACCTTGAAATCCCGCGCAACCGGCTGATAGTCATCACCGGCCTGTCCGGTTCCGGGAAGTCGTCGCTCGCGTTTGACACCATCTTCGCCGAGGGCCAGCGGCGCTATGTCGAGTCGCTGTCGGCCTACGCCCGGCAATTCCTGACGCGCATTGAGAAACCCGATGTGGACCGCATTGAGGGGCTGTCGCCGGCCATCTCCATAGACCAGAAGGCGACCTCGCACAACCCGCGCTCGACGGTCGGCACCGTGACCGAGATACACGACTACCTGCGCCTTCTCTACGCGCGCGCGGCGACGCCGTGCTGCCCGCAGCACGGCGAGCCGCTCGAGGCCGAGACCGTCGGCCAGATGTGCGACCGCCTGATGGCGCTGCCGGAAAACACCCGCGTGATGCTGCTGGCGCCGCTGGTGCGCGGACGCAAGGGCGAATACGCGCGGCTGCTGGAACACCTGCGGATGCAGGGCTATGTGCGCGCGCGCATAGACGGGCGGTTGTGCGAACTTGACGCGGCGCCGGCGCTGGACTTGCGGCGCAAGCACACCATAGAGGTCGTCGTGGACCGCCTGAAAATCAGGCCGGGCGTTGAACTGCGCGTCGCCGAGTCGCTTGAAATCGCGCTGCGCCTCGCCGACGGCCTGGCGCTGGCGGCGCCGATGGACGGCGGCGGCGAGGAGGTGCTGCTGTCGGCGAAATTCGCGTGCCCGCACTGCGGCTACACATTGAGCGAACTTGAGCCGCGCCTGTTCTCGTTCAACAACCCCGCGGGCGCCTGCCCCGAATGCGACGGCCTCGGCACTGTGGAGTATTTTGACGAGGACAAGATCGTCAACCCGGCGCTGAGCATCGCCGGCGGCGCGGTGCGCGGGCGCGACCGCCGCAACCGCCAGTATCTGGAGACGATGCAGGCGCTGGCCGGGCATTACCGCTTTGACATTGAGGCGCCGTTCGCATCGCTGCCGGAGAAGGTGCGCTCGGTCATTCTCTACGGCGGCGGCGACGAGATTGTGTTCCATTACCGCGACAGTTCCGACCGCCGCGTCCGCCGCCGCCACCCGTTCACCGGCGTCATCGCCGGCATGGAGCGGCGCTACGAGGAAACCGCCTCCGACAAGGTGCGCGAGGAACTGCGGCGCTACCTGTCGCTGCAAGCCTGCCCCGAATGCGGCGGCGAGCGCCTCAACACCGCGGCGCGCCATGTCGTGCTGCAGGATGTGCGGCTGCCGGAAATCTCGGCGATGACCATCGCCGACGCGCTGGCGTTCTTCGGGCGCCTGAAACTGCCCGGCGTCAAGGCCGAAATCGCCGGCAGGATAGTGGAAGAAATCCGCCGCCGCCTGCAATTCCTGGTCAATGTCGGCCTGGATTACCTGTCGCTCGGGCGCAGCGCCGAGACGCTGTCCGGCGGCGAGGCGCAGCGCATCCGCCTCGCCAGCCAGATCGGTTCCGGGCTGGTCGGCGTGATGTACATCCTCGACGAACCCTCCATCGGCCTGCACCAGCGCGACAACCGCCGCCTGCTGGACACGCTGACCGAACTGCGCGACCTCGGCAACACCGTCATCGTCGTCGAGCACGACGAAGAGGCGGTGCGCAGCGCCGACCACATCATCGACATCGGCCCCGGCGCCGGCGAGCACGGCGGGCGCGTCGTCGCCCAGGGCACGCCGCGCCAGATTGAGAAGAAAAGCGCGTCGCTGACGGGCCAGTACCTGGCCGGGCGCCGCCGCATTGAGGTGCCGCAGCAGCGCACGCCGGCCAACCCGAAACGCCGCCTTGTCATCCGCAAGGCCAGCGGCAACAACCTGAAGAACATCAATGTCGAGATACCGCTGGGGCTGCTGGTGGCGGTAACCGGCGTCTCCGGCTCCGGCAAATCCACGCTGGTCAACGAGACGCTGTACAAGCATGTCGCGCGCCGTCTAAACGGCGGCGCCCACCTGATGGAGGCGCCGTGCGAGGAGATACTCGGCATTGAACAGATTGACAAGGTGATTGATGTCAATCAAAGCCCCATCGGCAAGACGCCGCGCTCCAACCCGGCGACCTACACCGGCCTGTTCACGCCGATACGCGAGTTGTTTGCCGGCACGCCCGAGGCGCGCTCGCGCGGCTATGCGCCGGGGCGGTTCAGTTTCAATGTCAAGGGCGGAAGATGCGAGGCGTGCGGCGGCGGCGGCCTGATACGCGTAGAGATGCACTTTCTGCCCGACATCTATGTAACTTGCGACATCTGCCGCGGCAAGCGCTACAACCGCGAGACCCTTGATATCCGCTACAAGGGCAGGAACACCGCCGAGGTGCTGGACATGACGGTTGAAGAGGCGCGCGTCTTCTTTGACGCGGTGCCGGCGGTGCGCGCGCGGCTGCAAACGCTGATGGATGTGGGCCTGTCGTACATCAAACTCGGCCAGAACTCAACCACGCTGTCCGGCGGCGAGGCGCAGCGCGTGAAGTTGTCGCGCGAATTGTCGCGGCGCGACACCGGCAGAACGCTCTACATCCTCGACGAGCCGACCACCGGCCTGCACTTCCACGACATTGAACAGTTGCTGCGGGTGCTGTGCCGGCTGCGCGACGGCGGCAACACCGTCGTCGTCATTGAGCACAACCTGGATGTCATCAAGACCGCCGACTGGATTATTGATCTCGGCCCCGAAGGCGGCGCCAGGGGCGGTCGCGTCGTCGCCGCGGCGACGCCCGAAGACATC
>RKSI01000146.1 GCA_007570905.1 Gammaproteobacteria bacterium | reverse complement strand
AGCAGGCGGCGCAGGCCGGGCAGACAGAGCAGACAGGGCAAACGGGACAAGCCGGACAAACAAGACAGGCTGAACGAACAGCGCAGGTCGGGCAGTCGGGACAGGCTGAACAAACGCGGCAAGCGGGCAGTCGGGACAAATGACGCAGGCGCAGCAACAGGCGCAGCGGGCGCGGCGGCGCGGCGGCGAATGAACGCCGGCGGCAATGGCGGCGGCGCGCAGCCGTCGCTGATGACGCGCCTGTGCGAGCGGCTGCGAATGATGTTCGTCAAGCACCCGGACGAGGTGCAGCGCATTGGCCGCCTGCTGGAGAACCACTCCGGCGCCGACATGCTGCTGAAGATGGAGCGGATGGCGCAGGTCGGCGAAATGCGGGTAAAGGATGTGATGATACCCCGCTCGCAAATGGTTGTTGTATCAAATGAAATGGGCCTTGACGATTTGCTCGGCATCGCGATTGAAAGCGGCCATTCGCGCTTCCCGGTCATCGGCGACAGCCCGGACGATGTGCGCGGCGTGCTGCTGGCGAAAGACCTGCTGCGCTGCCTGCGCGGCGACGACGCGCCGGGCTTTGAAGACTACATCCGCAAGCACACGGTGGTGCCGGGCAGCAAGCGCCTCGATGTGCTGCTCGACGATTTCCGCAAGAACCGCAGCCATATGGCCATTGTCGTGAACGAATACGGCGGCACCGCCGGGCTGGTAACGATAGAGGATGTGCTGGAACAGATAGTCGGCGACATCAGCGACGAGCACGACGCCGCCGAAGACCAGTACATCTATGACCACGGCAAGGGCAGTTACGCGGTGAAGGCGCTGACGCCGCTGGAGGCCTTCAACGATTACTTCAAGGCCGGCCTGCAATCCAGGGATGCCGACACCGTCGGCGGCCTGATTATCGAGGCGCTCGGGCGCGTGCCGGAACGCGGCGACACCGCCGCCATCGGGCCGTTCCTGTTTGAGGTGCTGCATGCGGACAGCCGCCGCGTGCACCTGCTGGCGGTTACGAAGGAAAAGGCGGCCTGACGGCGCCGATGGCCCTGACGCACATCGTCTCCGCCGGCGGCGGCGTGCTGCTGGTCGCCGCGTTCGCGCCGTGGTCGTGGTATCCGCTGGTGGTCGCGGCGCCCGCCGCGCTGCTGGTGCTGTGGCTGCGCTCGCCGCCGGCGCGCGCCTTTTGGCAGGGTTACTGGTTCGGCCTCGGCTATTCCGGCGCCGGCGCCTACTGGGTTTATTACAGCCTGCATGATTTCGGCCAGGCGGAGGCGGCGTTTGCGGTTTTCGCCGTCGTCGTGATGGTCGCGGTGCTGGCGCTGTATTACGCGCTGCTGGCGTGGGCTGTCTCGCGCTACGCCAAACGCCGCTGCTGGCAGGCGGCGCTGTTGTTCTACCCGGCGGCGTGGGTTGTCGTGGAGTGGCTGCGCAGCGTGCTGTTCAGCGGTTTTCCGTGGAACCTGCTGGGGCAGGCGCTGGTCGGCACGCCGTGGAGCGGCGTGTTGCCGGTTTTTGGCGTGTTCGGCGCTGGTTGGCTCGCGGTTTTTTGCGCCGGGGCAGTGGTTTGCGTGATGTTTTGCAGTATCCGCGTGAAGTTGGCCGCGGCGGCGTTGCTGGCGGCGCTGCTGGCTACCGGCGCCGCCGCCGGCGCGCGCGACTGGACGACGCCGCGCCCCGGCGGCGCCGGCATCGCGCTGGTGCAGGGCAATATCCCGCAGTCGCTGAAATTTGAGCGCGGCTATCTGCGGCGCCTGTTTGAGAATTACCGCTCGCTGACCGAGCCGGTTATCGGCAGGGAGGTCATCGTGTGGCCGGAAACGGCGCTGCCGGTGTATTCCACGCGCGCCGGCAAATTGTTTCCCGATAAACTGCGCCGCCGCCTCGATGCCGCCGGCAGCGAATTGCTGACCGGCATTTTCCACCGGGAAAGCGCCGGCGGCGCGTCCTACAACAGTTTGCTGAATGTGTCCGACGGCGCCTACTACCACAAGCGGCGGCTGGTGCCGTTCGGCGAATACCTGCCGCTGCGCGGTTTGTTGGAGTTGTTTCGCCGCTTTGTTATTATTCCGATGTCGGATTTAAGCGCCGGCGCAGGGCCGCCGCTGATGCGGGTCGGGCGGCACACCGCCGGGGTCTCCATCTGCTACGAAGTCGCGTTCGGCGGCGACATCGCCGATGCGCTGCCGCAGGCGGATTATCTGATCAATGTCAGCAACGACTCGTGGTTCGGGGATTCGCCGGCGCCGTTCCAGTTGCTGCAGATGGCGAGGGTGCGCGCGGCGGAAAACGGGCGCTACCTGGCGCGCGTGACCAGCACCGGCATTTCGGCGATTATTGATGACAAGGGCGAAGTCGTGGACAGCATCGGACTCTTCCAGCGCGGCGTCGTGGACGGCGTCGTGCGCCTGCGCGCCGGCATGACGCCGTACAGCCGCTGGCGCGATTGGCCCGTGCTTGGCGCGTCGCTGGCGTTTCTGCTGCTGTCGCTCATGCCTGCGGTGCGCCGCGGCGCCGTGGACCATGCCTGACATCACCGCCGTTATCTTGAGCGGCGGCTCCGGCACGCGCCTGTGGCCGCTGTCGAGAACCCGTTTTCCGAAGCAGTTCATCCCGCTGATGGGCGGGCGCAGCCTGTTCGCCGGCGCGCTTGAACAGGCGCGGCGGCTGGGCTGCGCGCGGGTCATCGTCGTCTGCAACGAGGCCCACCGCTTCTTCGCCGTCGCCGAACTGCGCGCCGCCGGCGTCCGCGATGGCCGCGTGCTGATTGAGCCGGTCGCCCGCAACACCGCGCCGGCGACGGCGCTGGCGGCGCTGGCGCTTGAGGAATGCGGAGGCGGCCCGATGCTGGTGCTGCCGTCAGACCACTGCATCGCCGACCGCGCCGGCGCCGCGCCATTCGCCGACTGCGTCGCGCGCGCGCGCGCCGCCGCCGCGCGCGGCCTGCTGGTTACCTTCGGCATCAAGCCCGGCTGGGCCGAGACCGGCTACGGCTACATCATCGCCGGCGAGGCGCTGGCCGACGGCGTCTGCAAGGTCGCGCAATTCACCGAGAAGCCCGGCCTTGCACAGGCGCGCGACTACGCCGCCCGGCGCGACTGCTACTGGAACAGCGGCATGTTTTTGTTTGAGGCGAAGAGCGTGCTGGCGGAACTGCGGCGCCATGCACCGGAGGTGCTGGAAACCTGCGCCGAAGCGTGGCAAAGGCGCGAATCCGACCGCATCCTCGGCGCCCCGGTCGAGCGCGTGGAAGGCGGGCGTTTCGCCGCCTGTCCCGACATCTCGCTTGACTACGCGCTGATGGAAAAGACC
Organism: Gammaproteobacteria bacterium; assembly: GCA_007570905.1. Classification (GTDB taxonomy): domain Bacteria; phylum Pseudomonadota; class Gammaproteobacteria; order Poriferisulfidales; family Oxydemutatoraceae; genus Oxydemutator. The sequence goes on along the minus strand of RKSI01000146.1, from coordinate 4,123 downwards.
GCCGGCGCCGCCGTCGTGCCCGCCGACATTGAATGGTCGGACCTCGGTTCGTGGGAGGCGTTCGCGCAAATCATCGGGCGCGATGCCGGCGGCAACGCGGTCGTCGGCGACGCGGTGCTGGAGGATTGCCGCGACAACATGGTGTATGCGTCCGGGCGCCTGGTCGCGGCGGTCGGCGTCCGCGATCATGTCATCGTCGAGACGCCGGACGCGGTGCTGGTCGCCGACCGCGCGCGCAGCCAGTCCGTCAGGCAACTGGTGGTGCGCCTGCGCGAGCGCCGCCGCCCGGAAGGCGACTGGCACCGGAAAGTCCGTCGTCCGTGGGGTTCCTACGAGAGCGTGGACAGCGGCGAGGGTTTTCAGGTGAAACGCATCATCGTCGAGCCGGGGCAGTGCCTGTCGCTGCAGCGCCACCGCCGCCGCTCGGAACACTGGGTCGTGGTGCGCGGCGAGGCCCGCGTGACGCTCGGCGACGAGGTGCTGGCGCTCGGCCCGAACCGGTCGGTGTGCATTCCGGTCGGCGTCAAGCACCGCCTGGAAAACCCCGGCGACAAGCCTTTGCACCTGATTGAGGTGCAGTGCGGCGACTACCTCGGCGAGGACGACATCGAACGCTTTGAGGATGTCTATGGCAGAACCGGAAAATCCTGACGCCGGCGCCTACGACCCGCGCGAGACCGAGCGCGCGGCGCAGGCGTACTGGGATGAACACCGCTGCTTTCGCGCGGTGCGCGACGACGCGCGCGAGAAGTTCTATTGCCTGTCCATGTTTCCGTACCCGAGCGGGCAACTGCATATGGGGCATGTCCGCAACTACACCATCGGCGATGTCATCAGCAGATACCAGCGCATGCTCGGCAAGAATGTGCTGCAACCGATGGGCTGGGACGCCTTCGGCCTGCCCGCCGAGAACGCCGCGCGCGACGGCGGCATCGCGCCGCAGCAATGGACGGCGAACAACATCGCGCAGATGAAAAGCCAGTTGAAGCGCCTCGGCTACGCCTACGACTGGGAGCGCGAGTTCGCCACCAGCGAGCCGCGGTATTACCGCTGGGAACAGTGGTTTTTCACGCGGCTGTTTGCAAAGGGGCTGGCCTACCGCCGGGAGTCGTGGGTCAACTGGGACCCGGTGGACGAGACCGTGCTCGCCAACGAGCAGGTAATCGACGGGCTGGGCTGGCGCTCCGGCGCGCGCGTCGAGCGCCGCAAGATACCGCAGTGGTTTTTGCGCATCACCGATTACGCCGACCAACTGCTGGACGACCTGGAACAACTGGACGAATGGCCGGAACGGGTGCGGCAGATGCAACGCAACTGGATCGGGCGCTCGCGCGGCGTCGAGATACGCTTTGACCTGGACGGCGCCGGCGCCGCAAACGACGCGCTGACGGTGTTCACGACGCGCCCGGACACGCTGATGGGCGCGACATACCTGGCGCTGGCCGCCGAGCATCCGGCGCTGGAGAGTCGCCTTGCCGCCGACCCGGCGCTGGCCGAATTCGTCGCCGAATGCCGCCGCAGGCCGACCGCCGAGGCCGAGATGATGACGCGCCCGAAGCGCGGCGTGGATACCGGCCTGCGCGCCGTGCATCCGCTGAGCGGCGAGGCGCTGCCGGTGTGGTGCGCGAATTTCGTGCTGATGGAATACGGCTCCGGCGCGGTGATGTCGGTGCCGGCCCACGACCGGCGCGACTGGGAATTCGCGCGCGCCAACGGCCTGGCGCTGCGCCAGGTCGTGCGCCCGGCGGACGGCGCCGCGGTGGACCTTGAACACGGCGCGTTCACCGACAAGGGCGTGCTGTGCAATTCAGGCCACTATGACGGCATGGATTTTGACGCCGCGTTCAACGCGATACTCGCCGACCTGAAGGCCGTCGGACGCGGCGGCGAATGCACACAATACCGGCTGAAGGATTGGGGCGTGTCGCGCCAGCGCTACTGGGGCGCGCCGATTCCGGCGCTTTATGAAGACGGCGAGTGCCGCATGGCCGGCGACGATGAACTGCCGGTGGAGTTGCCGGAGCAGCCGGGCGCCGGCGTGCTGCCGCTGGCGCAGTTGCCCGGCTTTCGCGACGCCGGCGGCGGTGGGCGCGAGGTCGTGCGCGAGACCGACACCTTTGACACCTTCTTCGAGTCCAGTTGGTACTATGTGCGTTTCGCCTGCGCCGCCGGCGGCGCCATTCCCGACGACGAGGCCGCCTACTGGCTGCCGGTGGACCACTATGTCGGCGGCATTGAGCACGCGGTGCTGCATCTGCTTTATGCGAGATTTTTCTACAAGTTGATGCGCGACTTCGGCCTGGTCAAGGGCGACGAGCCGTTCAAGCGCCTGCTGACGCAGGGCATGGTGCTGAAGGACGGCGCCAAGATGTCCAAGTCGCGCGGCAACACGGTGGACCCGGCGGCCTACATGGAACGCTACGGCGCCGACACCGTGCGCCTGTTCATGATGTTCGCGGCGCCGCCGCAGCAGGCGCTGGAATGGTCGGACTCCGGCGTCGAGGGCGGCCACCGTTTTCTGAAGCGTTTCTGGCGCCAGGTTACGCAGCATTGCCGCGCGCGCTCGCAGCCGCCGTCGCGCGCGCGCGCCGACGATGCGGCGTGCCGCGAGATGCGCCGCCTGATTCACGCGGCCATCGCCAAGGTCGGCGACGATTACGCGCGCCGCCTGTCGTTCAATACGGCGATTGCGGCGAACATGGAACTGGGCAACGCGCTGGCGCGTTTCGCCGCCGCCGACGGCGGCAGCGCCGAGGGGCGCCGCATTTTGACCGAAGGCTACGAGAGTATTGTTAAAATGATGGCGCCGGTGACGCCGCATATCATGCATTGCCTGTGGCGGCGTTTGGGGCACGAGACGCCGCTGGTGGACTGCGCCTGGCCGCAGGCCGACGAACTGGCGATGAGCGCGGAGCGCTGCGAGATTGTCGTTCAGGTCAACGGCAAACTGCGCTGCCGGCTGCAACTGCCCGTCGGCAGTGCCCGCGGCGCGGTCGAGGAACAGGCGCTGGCCGATGAAAAAGTGCGCCGATTTGTCAATGGGAGGGAAATTGTCAAGACCATTCATGTCGAGAACAAACTCGTCAATTTTGTCGTCCGCTGACGGCGCGCGCCGGACGCCGGAAGCCGCGCGAGCGGCAGCGGTGCGGGCGCCATCGGAAGCACGACCGGCGCCGGCGGCGCGGGCAGCGGGTGCAGCACAAGCGGCGTCGACAGCACGACCGCCGGCGGCAGCGCGGGCGGCGGCGGTGCGCCGGACGCCGGAAGTCGCGCGAGCGGTGCGGGCGTCATCGGCAACACGACCGGCGCTGGCGGCGGTCATCGGTTTGTCGCTGCTGACGGCGGGTTGCGGCTACCGGCTGGGCGACGGCACGGCGCCCGGCGGCGAGGCGATTCCGGCGTCGCTGGCGCACCTGTCGCTTGAGGGCATGAAGCGCCATGCGCCGCTGCGCCAGGCGCTGAAGTCGGCGCTGCGCGCGCGCGGCGTGCGGATTGTCGCGCCGACTCAGGCGCCGGCGCGGTTGGTCGTCGGCGGCGAGCAAATCTCGCAGCGCCCGGTCGTCATCGGCGACGACGCCAAGACGCGCGAATACCTGCTGACCGCGGTCGTCGAGTTTTCCGTGCGCGACAGGGACGGTGTGCTGCTTGAAAAGCAGCGCGTCGAGTCCGCCGGCAGTTATCTGTACGACGCCAAAAGGCCGCAGTTCGGCGACAGCGAGCGTGAAAGAACGCTGCAGCACATCCGCCGCGACCTGGCGCAGCGGATTATCGGGCGCTTCGCCGCGTTGGGCGCGCCCGCCGGGGGCTGAGCGGTGGAGTCCATCCGGCTGTCCGAGCGCCTGGTCGGCGAGATCATCGAGACGCTGCGGCGCCACGAGCCGGCGTGTGACGACCCGCTGCTGGCGTCGCAATACCTGGCCGCCGTGGTCGGTTACCTGCTGGCGTCGCATTCGGCGGCGGCGGCGGAGAAGGAGCAGATTCTGGACGAGTTGGCGCACTTTCTGCGCCATGTTTACAGCGACCTCAGCCGCGCACAGCCGCAACAGCCGCAGGAAGCGATGGGCGTCTGGGAACCGCCGGCGTGACAGCGCCGGCTTTGCGCGCCGCTTTCGGCATTGGCGGC
>RKSI01000095.1 GCA_007570905.1 Gammaproteobacteria bacterium | reverse complement strand
TCCCAGCGCACCGCGCCAGGTCAAGGATGTGATTCTCCACCTGGCGCGGGAGCGTCTTGACCCGAACCCGCCCGATGTCGTCATGCAGCGCGCGCGCGAGGCGCGCGACACGCTGAAGGCCGTCAGTGCCGGGCGCGTGCAACTGGACATTGAAACCGGGACGGTCACCGCGGCGGCGCTGCCGGCGGCGACGCCGGGCAGCAGCAAGTTTGATGATGCGGCGCTGTCCGGGTTCCGCGGCTACTCGCATGGATGACATCTTCGCAGCCGAGAACGCAATCGTGAAGCAGCTGGAAGAATGTGTTGTGGATTTGCGCGGGCGCGTCAAGCGCACCGACGAGGCAGACCCGGAGCGCCTGAAAGAGAAGTTCAAGCGCTCGCCGGCGGCGGTGGTTCTGTTCGCGGGTGCTGCGCCCGCCGCCGGCGGCACCGATGCCGGCGTTGTGCTGAATTTCCGGTGGGTGGTGCTGGTCGGCGTGAAGTCTGCCGCGGCGCCGGAGAAAGCGCGCGATGCCGCAGGCGGCCTGTTGGTGAAGACGATTCGCGGCCTGCACGGCCACAAACCCGGCGACGGCTACATGCCGCTGCGACTGGAAGGCGTGAACGCGCCGGTTTATACCGACAACGGCTGGTTTGTGCTGCCGCTCGTCTTTGCGACGGCGGCGGCATTGAAGGCCGCCTGAACGAGCATTGAAAACCATTTGAGGAGGCACTGATGAGCGAACCAACAAAGACACAGGACAAGACGCGCCACAAGGTGCGCCTTACGGCGCCGCTGGTGCAGCGCGGGCGCGAACTGGCGGCGGGCGACACGGCGGAGTTGCGCGCCGACCAAGTGGAGCGCCTGCGCGGTGTCATCGCCGCGGATGATGTGGCGCGCGTCGTCGGCGGCAAGGCCGCCGGCAAGGCCGCCGGCAAGGCCGCCGGCAAAGCCGGCGCAACGAAGGAGGTAGCGACCGATGGCTGAAGAAAAGAACAACTTGCACCTCGGCGCCGGCATGGTTTATTTCGACCCGTTTGACGCCGACGGCGAGCGCACCGGCGAGATTTACCTGGGCAACTCGCCCGGCTTCGCCGTCGGCCTGACGAGCCAGCAAACCGATGTGTTTGACGCAGACGCCGCGCGCGAATCGCTCATCAAGCGCATAGAGCGCCAGGTGGAAGGTGCGGCCACGCTGACGATAGACAATGTTGACGATGACACGCTGCGCTTCTTCCTCGCCGGCGAGGAAGCCGACATCGCGCAGGCGGCGACGCCGGTGGTTGACGAAGATGTTGAGGCGGTTCAGAAGGGCCGCTGGTATCAACTCGGCGTCACGGACGCCAACCCGCACGGCGTGCTGAAAGTGTCCGCCGTCGCGGTTACGAGCGAGGACGGCGGCACGACATACTCGGCCAGCGACGACTACACGCTGAACGCGGACCTCGGCAGGATCTACATCAAGCCGGGCGGCGCGATTGCCGACGACGCAGACCTGCATGTGGATTACACGCCGGAGGCCCGCACGGTTGAGGTGATGCGCTCTCGCAGCCAGACCTACACGGAAGGTCTGCTGCGCTATATCGAGGACAACACCGATGGTGCCGACCGGATATGGGTTATGCCAAACGCCGAGCTGACCCCTTCCGGCGAGGCCGCCCTGAAATCCCGCGAGACGCCGACGCAGCTGACCTTCACCGTCCGCGCGAAGTCAACCGCGTCGCAGCGGCCAATCTATGTGGCGAACCAGTAATGTTTCGTATCACGCGGCCTGAAAAAATCAGCGTGAAAGTCGGCGTGAAAGTGCCGGGCACGCGCGAGACGCAGAAGTTCACCGCGCATTTTGCGTACCTGGATCTGCAAGAACGCAAGGCGTTTGTCGAGCGCATCACGGCATACGAGCGGATGGACGACACGGCAATCATGAAAGAGTTGCTGTTGGGCTGGGATGATGTGCAGAGGGAGAACGGCGAGGCTCTGAAGCACAGCGAGGCGGCGATTGAAATGCTGATGAACATTCCCCATGTTGCCGACGCGCTGTTCAGGGCGGTGATGTCCGATGTGCTCGGTGGGGCAATCGCCCGAAAAAACTGACCGGCGCCGCGGCTCACTGGGCCGACGGCGCGCCGGGTAATTATGATGTCTGGCCGGAAAACAAAGAAACGGTTGAACTCTTTTTGGCGTGCGCTACGCAGTGGCGCGTCGCGGGCATGGGCGGCGTTCTCGGCCTGGACTACGCGAGCGTGGCGGTGGCTGCGAACGCGCGCGGCATTCGTCTGCGTCAAGTGTTCGCTGGCCTTGCTGAAATGGAGGCTGAAGCGCTGCGGAGGCTCAACGACAAATGACTGATCTGCGCGTCGGCCTGACGCTGACCGCCGACGGCAAGGGCCTGGTCGGCGAGGTTCGGGTTGCGAAGGAAGAACTCGAGCGACTCGGCGAGGAAGTCCGCAAGGTCGGCGGCGAGGCTCGCAAGGGCGGCAGCGAAGTAAGCAAGGCCGGCGACGAGTTCAAGAAGGCCGGCAGCGAGGCGCGCAAGGCGGGCGACGAAGTCGGCAAAGCCGGCGACGGGTTCCGCAAGGCAGGCGCCGACGCGAATAATCACCGCAATATTCTCGGCCAAATCAGGCCGGACATGGTACGCACCGGGCAGGCCGCCCGGCAAATGTCGCAATCGGTTGGCAATCTCGGCAGCCAAACCACCGGCGCCTCCGCCGACGCCGCGCATTTCCGGCGAGTTATGGGAGGGATGAGGCCGGACATCTTGCGCGCGGTGGACGCGGCGAACCGCAAGCGCCGCGCACTGAAGGGTTTGTCCACCGCGATGGCCGCCGCCCGTCGCCGCGCGGACAGTTTCGGACACTCATTGCGCCGCGCGGGGCGTGCCGGCAGCCGCCTGCGGCGCGAGTTCATCGGCCTGAAGGCCACCGCCAGCGGTATCGCGTTCGGCGCGCTGATTCGGCAATCAACGCAAACGGCGCTGGCATATGAGCGCATTGACCTGGCGCTGGCGGCGGCCACCGGGTCAATGGCGGCGGGGCGCGCAGAGATGGCGTTTGTGCGCGCCGAATCTGAGCGGCTTGGCCTCGCGCTGCAACCCGTCTCGCTGCAATACTCGCGCATCGCCGCCGCCGCCATCGGCACAAACCTGCAGGGTCAAGTCACACGCGACATATTCCTCGGCGTCGCAGAAGCCGCAGGCGCGTTGTCGCTTTCCGCGGCGCAGACCGACGGCCTGTTCAACGCGGTTGAACAAACCATGTCTCGCGGCGTCGTATCCGCCGAGGAGGTTCGCCGGCAGATGGGCAACGCGCTGCCGGGCGCGTTCAACATCGCGGCGGAGGCGATGGGCGTCACAACCGACGAGTTCAACAAGATGCTGGCTCGCGGCGAGGTTTTGTCGGAAGACTTTTTGCCGCGCTTTGCGCGCGCGCTGCGCGACCGGTTCGGCGATGCCGCGACCGAGGCCGCCGACGGCGCGACCTCGTCGTTCAACCGGTTCGCCAACGCGCTGGACGAGGCGCAACTGGAGTTCGCCAACAGCGGGTTCCTGGACAGCGTCACCGATTCGCTGAACGAAATCCGCGACACGCTCGCAGACGACAGCATCAAGGAGAACCTGCGCGCTTTGGGTGCGGGGATTGGCAACGCATTCAAATACCTCGTCGAAAATGGCGATCTGCTCATTCAACTCGCCACGCTCTACGGCGGCGCAAAAGCCGGCCTTGCCATCGCCGGCCCTGCCGCGCCGCCGCAGGTGCGGCTTGCGGCGGCTGCCGGCGGCGCCGTCGCGGCTGAGGGCGCGCGCCAACTGGCTTTCAACGGCGGCGCGCCGGGCAGGCCGAGACTGGACGATGAAATCAGCCTTGAGCCGCTGCGGTATTTTTTCAGGCAGGCGTTGAGACCGAATTGGCAGTCGGAAGAACCCCCGATTCGGCTGATTTCGCGCACAGAAAGAGGGGCGCGGCTGGCAGTCGCCGAAGGGCGCGTTCCGGGCGTGGGCTTGTCTCCCGGCGAACAATTTGCTGCCCGGTTCGCCGACCTTGGCGGCGCCGCCGCGGCGCCGGCGCCGGCGCGCACCTTCACCGCCGCCGCCGACCTCGGTGAGCAGTTGCGCCCGCTGGTGGAGCGCGAGCGCGGCCTGCTGCCGGACCGTGAGCGCGCCGAGATTGAACTGCGCGAATGGGGCGATGAAATACGCGCCGCCGTCGAGGAAGCCGGCGGCGACTGGGAGCAATACCGCGCCCGCGTGGCTGCGGTCATCAACTCCGAACTCGCGGCCACCTACGAGGCCGACGCCGAGCGCGCGCGGGAATCGCTGGTTGAGCGCGAGCGCGCGCAGCTGACGAGTTTGGAGCGCGGCGAGATTGAATTGCGCGAGTGGGCGGACGAGGTGCGCGACGCGGTGGAGGCCGCCGGCGGCGACTGGGAGCAATACCGCGCCCGCGTGGATAATGTCATCAGCCAGGAATTGGCGCAATTGTACGAGGATGACGCGCAGCGCCAGAAGCAGGCCGCCGCCGAAATCCGCGAATCGTATCTTGACCGCCTGCGCGCCAGCGACACCTTCACCGACGGCGTGCGCCTTGGCTGGGAGGAAATGCGCGACAGCGCCGAGACCTACTCGGAATCCATCGGCGGCGTGTTCCGGGACACGGTCACAGGGATGGAGCGCGCCATCGCCAACTTCGTGACGACAGGCAAACTCTCGTTTGCGGACTTCGCGCGCAGCGTCGCGTCCGACCTGCTCGCCATCGGCATCCGGCAAGGCATCACGCAGCCGCTTTTCAGGTCGTTCTTCGGCGACGGCGGCAGTCCCGCCGGTGGCGGTGGCGGCGGCTATGGCGGCGCCGCCGTCGGGCCGTCCGGCGGCATCCTGGCGAACGCCGGGCGCAATCCGGGAATTTTCAGCAGCATCGGCAGCAGCATCCGCAACTGGTTTTCCGGGCCGACCGGACACAGCGGCCTCATCGCCGGCGAACTCGCCACGCCCCGCCGCATGGTGCCGGCATTGGCGTTCGCCGGCGCCGAGCGCTATCACGGCGGCGGCATCGTCGGCCTGGAGCACAACGAAGTGCCGGCAATCCTGCGTCGCGGCGAGGAAGTCATCCGCCGCGACGACCCGCGCCACGTCCTCAATAATCCCGGCACGGTGCGAGTGGAAATTGTCAACCGCGGCCAGCCGGCGGCGGTTGAATCGGCGCAGTTCCGCGACGACGGCGGGCGCGAGCAGGTGTTGTCCATCGTTCTTAAAGACATTGACGACAACGGCCCCGTCGCGCAGCGGCTGGGTAGCCTGTTCGGCGAGCGGGGTGATTTCTGATGGCCGCGACCTGGCCCGCCTACGCGCAGGTTGACGCAAGCACATACCGGATTGACTATGACCCGGTGCTGGACACCGAGCGCTTTGAGGACGGGTTCCTGCGCCAGCGCAAGCAGCGCTCGCGCGCGCTGGCGCGACACCGCCTGACGGCGCTGGTGCCGAACGCATCGCGCAGCGCCTTTCAATCATGGATTAAAACCACATTGAACGGCGGCGCAGACGAGTTCAATTTCACCCCGCCCGGCGAGGCCGCCGCGGTGAAGGCGCGGATTGATGGAGGGCGCGTGAGGTGGCAGGCGGCATCCACCGCCGAGCCGATCCAGTGGGCCGTCACGCTGTCGCTGCTGGTGCTGGAGGTGGCGTGATGCTGGCCGACCAACTCCTGCGTTCCGACCTGCCGCAGCCGCTGATGCTGGCGGAGTTCAATCACAGCGCGCTCGCCGCGCCGCTGCGCCTGGTGCGCGACAACGCCGATGTCACATCTGTCGGCAACACATACAAGGCCGTGTACTTCGGTTTTCAGCGCGCGCCGTCGCGTCCGGGCGAGGTGGCGAAGGTGCAGGTGGTGCTGGCGCGCCTGAACGAATCGCTGGCTGCCTGGTTCAACGCCAGCGCGGGCGGACGCGGCGGCACGGTCACCTTCCGCCAGATTGCACGCGCGGCGCCGGATGTCGTGCTGGAAACGCTCGGGCCGCTGGATGTGCTGGATGTGGCGATGACCGCGCAGGCCATTCAGGTGGTATTCCGCGGGCCGAATCTGGATCAGCCGGCGGTACTGATGCGCCATTCGCCGGCCAACTCGCCGGGGCTGTACGCATGAGCGAGCATTGGGCGCAAGATTACATCGGCACGCCGTGGTCGCGCGAGCGCGATTGCGTGTGGCTGTTTGAAGAGGTGCAGGAGGCTGTGTTTGGACGCAGCGTGCGCCTGCCGCAGACGCTGTCGGCGCTGAACGGCGGCGGCAACGCCGACTGGCTTGCCAGCGTCGAAGGCCGCGGCGTGTTTCGCAAGATACCGGCCCGGAAGGCGGATGAAGGCGACGCGGTCGCCATCGGCGTTGGCGGGCAACTGGCGCATATCGGAGTCGTCGCAAAGCCGTCGCCGCTTGGCGACCGATGGGTGCTGCACTCGCGCCGCGGCGCCGGCGCGGTGCTGGTGCTGGTGGCAGACCTCGCGCGCGACGGCATGAGCGCGCTCGGCTACTACCGCCCGCTGCTGCCGGCGACCCGGATGCCGCGATGAACGCCGCGCCACAGCAATATCGGGCGGATAACATCAATCCGCTGACCTTATCGCCGCAGGCGATGCCGGCGCCGGCGCCGGACAAGACACTGGCGCCGGAAACGCGCCGCATTCTGCAAGCGCCGCTGACGCTGACATTTGACCCGTTCGCCGCCGGCAGCCGCAAATCAGTGTGGGTTACGCCGCGCGACGGCGAAGGTTTGATTGATTATCTCCGGCGCGTGCGCGTGCCGGATTTTCCGGGGCCGGTTGTGATCTTCATCAACGGGGTTGAAGAAACGCCGCGCGCGCGTGATGTAGTGCTGCGACGAACCGATTTCATCGAGGTAGTCGCCGCCATGCACGACGACCTCGGCGGCATCATCGCGCTGGCGGCGATATTCACCGTCGCCTTCTTCCAGCCGCATCTGGCCGCCGCGTTCGGCGCGCAAGGCCTGGGGTTTTCGTCAGCGGTCGCCAGCGGCCTCGCCGCCGGCACGCTCGCCGTGGGCGGGGCCATCCTGACCAGCGTGCTTGCGCCGAAGCCGGACCTGCCGAGAACGGCATCAGCCGGCGGCCAGCCGACCTACTCCATCAGCGCCGCGCGCAACCGCGCCCGGCGCTGGGAGCCGATGCTGCTTTGCTTAGGCAAAAATATCGTGCAGCCGGACATATCGTCGCAGCCATATACCGAGTTTCGCAACAGCGAGCAGTATCTGAAACAGGTTTTTCATTTCGGCATCGGCGACCTGCAAATTAGCAGCCCGCGCTTCGGTGCGATTCCAGTGGAAAGGTACAGCGATGTCACCATCAACACGAATCTTGCCGATGGCAGTCTTCCGGGCGCGGAGGATGTCGTTCTGCTTCCGGGCGCGGAAGTTCGCAACGCCGACGGGCGGCTTGAACGGCAGACCGCGGAGCGCACCTACCGCGTTGCAGCTGATTTTGTGGGGCAACTGTCTTTTACGGACAGCAAGGGCGACCGCACCGGGGTTTTCCCCTACACCGTCAACATGCTGCTGGAACAGAAATTGGCCGACGCCGCGGCGTGGACGGAGATTGAGAGGCGCGCTGTTACAGGCGGCGGCACAACGCCGCTGCGCGAAACGATAGACATCACGCTGCCTGCGGCGGGCGTCTATGACATCGGCGTTACGAAGCTGGACAGAGACCGGCGTGAACAAGGTCACACAGGCGTGGTTAACGATTTGTCGCTGGAAGGCTTGAAATGCTATCAGCGCGATACCGCCGACTACGGCGGCCAGAGCCGCCAGTTGATAGAGATGCGCGCGAGCGGACAACTTTCGGGGCAGCTGGACAACTACAACGCCGAAGTCTCGGCGCTAATTCCATTTTACAAGGCGGACACGGACGCATGGGTTCCGCCGGCGCTGGAAGATGAGGAATTGATCTCTGTCACATTCTCCACCGGCGAGTTCTGGGCCATCAACGCCACCACCGGGGCGCGCCGCCTGGTGTGGGACATGCCGCCCGGCAGCCCGCAACTGCGCGGGCTTGCGCGCATCGGAATAGACCTGTTCGGCCTCGGCGCCGTCGGCGCGGACATGCACCTGTACAAAATTGACCTGGCGGCGCGCACGATCACCGACATCGGCGACACCGGCCTCGGCGCTTCGGCGCGTGGCTTTGGGGCTTACAAAGGCGTCGCCTACGCACATCACAATAGTGAAAGAACGCTCTACACAATCAACACCGAAACGGCTGCCGCGACCGCGGTCGGCGCGACGGGGCTGAATATCGGAATGCCGGCGCTCGACGGCGTGGAAAATGGCCCGAAGGCCGGGCTGTATTCCATCAGCTTGAACACGATGTCGTTGTATAAACTCGACCACACCACCGGCGCCGCAACGCTGGTCGGCCCGTTGAACCACGGGTTGCAGTCCGAACAGTACTTTCACGGACTTGGCGGCTTTGATGACAAGCTGCGTGCCATTTCTACGGAGGGGCGCTTCTGGGCGGTGAACCTTTACACCGGCGCGGCCACACAGGTGGCGAATCTGGAGTCCGGCCAATTCCGGAATAGATGGACCGGCTTTCATGGTTTGTGCGCGCCGGCGTCGCCGGTGTTTCTGGAATCAATGCGGAACCCCGCGGCGGTTCTGCGTGCGTTTGCCAAAGGATGGTACGAGGACGGCGAACTGCTGGCCGGCTGCGGCCTGCTGGACAGCCAGCTGGACGACGCTGCGCTGAAACGCTGGGCCAGATACTGCGACGCCGAAGACCTGAAATGCGACCTGGTCATTGACAGCCGGCAGTCGCGCCGCGCCGTGATGGAAACCATCGCGCGCTGCGGTCGCGCAGACATTGACACATCCACAGGGAGGTTGTCGGTCGTGTTTCTCGAATCAGGGCAGCCCGCCGGCACGCTCATCACGCCGGCGAACATCATCGCCGGCAGCTATCAGTCGCAGTGGGTATCCGGCGCCGACCTGGCCGACGAGGTCGTCGCGCGCTTCGTTGACCCTGAAAACGACAATGAATATTCCGTCATACGCGCGCAACTGCCCGGCGTGCAGAACCCGTCGCGCAGCGTTGAGATTGAATTAAAAGGCATCACCCGCGCGTCGCAGGCGACGGAAGAGGCCAACCTCGCGCTCGCGCGCGGCCAACTGCTGCGCCGCCGCCACAACTGGCGCATGGCGGCGGAAGGGCAGCTGCTGAAACGCCTTGATGTGCTGCAACTCGCCGCGCCGCGGATGAGTGATGCGGGGAGGATTGCGGGGCGCGACGCGGCGCGCCGGACAATCACGCTGCCGGAGCAGGTGGATTTGGGCAACAGCGCGTTCTCGCAGATCTATCTTTATTACCCGAACGGAGTCGTCAAGCATTTCACCGCCTCTCACGGCGTTGATGCCGCCGGCGCGCTCTATGACGCGCCAATCGCTGCCGGCGGCAATCAGCCGGCCAGCACCGAGGCGGACGGGCAGGACAGGGTCAGATCAATCGCATTCGGGACAGTAACTCGCAACGGCGCGCGCAGCGGCACGCTCGATTTGCGAGTGGTCAACGAAAGCCGGAATCTGACCGCAGCATCGCCGCCGCTGTGGCTGCAAATGGGCGAGTCCGTTTTTCCCTTTGCGGAGGCCGAGCGCACAAATCTTGGCACACTCCTGGGTCTCGGACCTGTCACGTTATACAGGTGGCTGAACCCTTCTGATTACGGCGATCCAGCATATAGAGGTTCGCTCGAAATCGTCGTCGGCGAACAACTGCGGATCGGGTTGTGGACGCCGCGAATTAATGAACTGATGCTGACTCTTCCGGCTGTGTCCGCGAGCGACGGCGACACCGCGTCCGTCGGCATCGATGCCGCCTGGGAGGACAGCGACATCCACTATCAATTTCAGCAGGTCGCCGCCGCCGAACTCGTCACCGTCACCGGCATCACGCCGGCGCAAGACGGCAGCGTGCAGGTAACCGCAGAAGACTACATCGCGGACTACTTCAGAGCGAAAAGCAACCACGCCGTGCTTGAAACAGCCGCGCGCAAGTTCACCGCGCCGGCGGTGACGGTGGCGGAAATAACGCAGAGATGGCGTTTTTTCAACGGCATTTATGAGCGCCTTGTTGACCTGTTGCTGACCGCCACCGGCGACTATTCCGGCGCCGTGGTGGAAGCCGGCAACCCGTTTGAGCCGGTGGCGGCGCCTGAACGCTCGCTCCGGGCGCGGTGGGTTGTTGCGGGCGATGTGCCAAGCGGCAATTATCCAATCCGCGTAATCCCCGGCAGCCGGGAGTTCCCGCTCGGCACGCCGGCAACCGCATCGCTGCGGCTCACGGCCAACGACCTGCGCCCGGATGCGCCGACGCAGCTGTCGGCCCACGAATCACTCCAGCGCGAGACCGTCCTAAACTGGACGCCGCCGGGCGACATGGACATTGCCGGCTACAAGGTGCGCCTGAAAGTCGGCGCGGCGGCGGATTGGGATGCGATGGTTGCCGCCCATGCCGGCATCGTCGCTGAATCGTTTTTGCGGTTCGACAATCTCGGCCCCGGCGCTTACACATTTGCCGTGAAGTCCGTGAACCTGGCCAACAACGAAAGCGCCGACGCGGTGTTTCTTTCTTTCGCTGTCGCCAGCGCGCCGGGCAGCAATGCTCTGTGGTATTCCGACGAGGCGCTGCTGGAATGGCCGGGCACACTGAACGGCCTTGCGCGCGGGCGCGTCGAGATACTCTCAAAATCTTCGCTGACATGGGACACGCTGCCCACCACATGGGACGCCTGGACAAGCTGGGCGCAATCGCCGGTCGCCACCGGCACCTACCAGCGCGAAATTGACCTCGGCGCGAGCCAAACCTTCCGCGTCGTCACGCACGCCGAGCGCACCGGCGGGACCGGGCATACGGTAGAGGTTTCCACCAGCGCCGACAACTCAACCTGGACGGCATTCGCCGCGGTCAGCGACGCGGCCATCACGGCGAGGTATGTTCGCGTGAAATTGACGGCGCACAGCGACGGCGTTACCCCCGCCTGCGTCAAAAGATTTACAATACTGCTCACGGAGACATCCTGATGGCCCTGCCGCAATCATCCGACATCACGACCGAGCACTACGACGCCGGCACGGACAACCCGCGGCTGGCGCGGGCGGAGCTGAAAACGCTGGCGACGAAAGTTCGCGACCTTATCAGCAAGATTGATGTGGCCGGCGGGCTGCTGAAGCTTGACTCTGCCGGGAAGGTGCCTTTAGGCGATTTGTTCATAACAAAGAGAGGATCCTTTGACCTTGTGTTTACTGATGGAGAACTACAGCACCTCATCTATAACGTGCATAACAGGCCGCTTGGCCGCGAAGAGCAACCTGCGTCCAGCCGCGACAGTATTTCACACATAAGATGCTCCCGTGAAGGACACATTTATTTCAATGTGTCGCCAATGGGTGCAAGGATTCCGAGAATATCGCGTGAGACTGTGCCGTATGAGTGGGCTACCAAGACCGCGGCGGGTTTAATCAATTATCTGGCTCTTCCCGCTGGCGGCGCGGGCCGGCAGAAGTTAATGGGGAGGCCCTATGCCATAAACATTGGCATTTTGGTGCTTTCAGTCCCCGAAAGGGATATTTATTTCTGATGCCACTTCCGCGCGCATCAGAGATAGATATTGCGGCGCTTGATGCCGGCAATGACAGCATTGAGGCATCTCGCGTCGCCCTGAAAAACCTTGCGGACTCATACAAGCGTCTGCTGGATGCCATTGATGTCGCAAACGGCCTGGCGATTAAAGACGAGCACAACAAGATACCCCTTGAGGATTTGTTTGAAGTAGCCGCCCCACTGGAATTTCACGGAGTGGGCGCCGCGCGAACCTTGAGGCACAGCGGCAATCTCTCAAGGACTTTTTATGGTGCGATAGACAACTCGCGCTTCATCACGCGCATCCATGTTGACCCGCGCGGGCATCTCCTTTCAGCGGAGGACGCACCGGTTACACAGATTGGCCCGGCGCTTTACACCGCATGGTCCGGCCCTGTCACAGTCGGCGCTCTTAACTGGGCGACGGCGGGATATAACGCCATACTCGCAATCAGTTCATCTGGTATTTTCGGTGGATTAGAGTCGCGGGATGACGCGGGCGGCGGCGGCAACAAGAATCTGCGCGCGCGCTACCATCAATATGTGACCTCGTGATTTGCTTACACTTACATGCCAACGGCGACCTTTGTTGCGACGCCGATAGGCGTTTGGCAAGGGCGCCCGAAGACATCGGCTGCGCCCACATCGCTGAAGTCCCCGACGACGCCTTCCAGTCTGCCCTCGACGCGCTGCCGGCGCCGCACGACGGCCTCAAATGGGAACCTGGACTGCTCGCCCGTCTCGGCTTCGCCGCCGAGGTGCTGGCCGACGGCACGCTGAACCTCATCCCGCCGCCGCCGCAACCCGGCGACGCCGGTGCCGGCGCCGACCCTGACACAAACGCCGGCGCTCCCTACACCGACACCAGCGCCGGCGGCGGCGATGCCGGCAACGGCGACCCGGACACCGGCACCCCCGCCGATGCCGCCCGCGGCGGCGACAGCGCCGGCGATGGCGAGGCTGGCGGCGATGCCGGCAACGACGACCCGGACACCAACGCCGGCGACACCGCCGGCACTGACACCGAGGGCACAGGCAATGGCTGACACCGACCCCATCCGCGCCCGGCGCGGCGACACGCTCCTCATCCGCTGTAAGTTGCCCGACGCCACCGGCGCGTTCCCCGACCTTTCCGCCGCGGAATGGACAATCAAGTTCCAGGTGCGCCGCACGCCCGACGCCGCCGACGCCGTCGCCACCTTTGAGGCCGCCGACACCGACCCCGCCGCCATCGGCACCGACCCGGCGGAAACCGACGGCGGCTACAACTGCACCCTCACCGCGTCGCCCGCGGTGACGGCGCAATGGCAGCCCGGAAAGTATGTCGCAGACTTCCAGCTGACCCACGCCACGCAGGGCACGCACAGCGTGCCCACCAGCGGCGCGATGACCTTCATCGTCAGCGCAGATGTCACCCGCTGACGGGCCGTTCCAGCCGCCGGCGACACGATGACAGACGCCGTCTTCGAGGGACGCCACCATCCCCGCGTCCTTGTGCCACACCGCCCGCGGCAACACATCGTCGCCGCGCGCGCGCCGGGCGGCATCACCGCAGCCGTCGGGCGGGCGACACATCACCACGATGCCTTCCCGCTCCCGGAGCGCGCCGGGCACGCCTTCCGCCTGCACCCGGAAACCGCCATCGTGGAGGCCCGCGCACCGACAGGGCGCGACGCCCGCATCCTTGCCATCGTGCGCGGCACCGGCGGCGCAGACCCGACGCTGCTGACGCTGGACCTCGCCGCGGGCGCATTCCAGCGCCTGTACAGCCCCGGGCTTCCCGGGACGGTAGATGTCGTCGGAGTGCCGACACAAACCAACTTCCGCGCCTTCGCTCGGCACGACGGCCTGCTCGTGGCCGCCTGCCACGACACCGGGCGTTTCTACACCATCAACTGGCCGGGCGGCGACACGGTGCCGCTCGGCGCGATACAGGCAGGGATAGACGCGATGGCATCGTTCACCGACGCCGACGGCGGCGCGCACCTGTGGGGCGCCGACGGCGGCACCGGCTACATCTACGAGATAGACCTGCCCGCGCGCGCGTCGCGCCGGGCGCCGGTTGCAGCGCATCTATACGCCGACCCTATCCGCTCAATGCTGACATACCGCCCCGGCGCACCGGCGGCAGGCGGGTTCGTCGTCGCCACCCTCACGAGCGCCGGCGATGGTACCGTGCTGCACCGCGACGCCGGCGCCTGGCGGCGCCGCCAAATGACCAAGCCGGAGGCTCCTGACAGGGCATTCCTCACAACCCACAACCAGCGGCTCCTCTGCCTGCGCCAAGCCGCCAACGGCCTCGCCACCGTGGACGACGCCCAGCTGGAAGAGGGCAGATTTGGCATCTACTCCGCAGTCACCACCAGCCCGCCCGACCAGCCCACCTACGACCTCGGCGCCGCGGGCATTTGGCACCGCGACCTCTCGCAGCCGGCAGCCGAAGCCGAACTCGGCGCATGGCAACCCGCCGCCAACCTGCCGCCCACGCAGGCCCCATAAACCCCTTCAAAAGCCCTTCAAAAGCCCTTCAAACCCGCCGCGAGGCGGGTATAATCACCCTGCGTGCACAGGCACTAAATGCAGTGTTTCACAGCCGATTTACGGCCAATCGGCACAAAGTTATCCACAGATTTACGCAAGAAACTTGACGGATTACGAAATTTTCGATGACGGATTACAGCCGCGCACAGCCGCAACAGCCGCAGGAAGCGATGGGCGTCTGGGAACCGCCGGCGTGACAGCGCCGGCTTTGCGCGCCGCTTTCGGCATTGGCGGC
>RKSI01000134.1 GCA_007570905.1 Gammaproteobacteria bacterium | reverse complement strand
GGGTTGTAATAGTTTCTGCCGCCGCGCGCCGACAGGATGCGTTCTTTCAGTTGCAGCCAGGCCGATTCGTTCTCGACAAAGTCTATGCCGCCGGTGTTGATAATCAGCAGCGGCGCGCGGTCGTAATAATGAAAGAAGTCGGTGTAGGCGGCGCTCAGGCGGCGCAGATAATCCTCTTCCACAAGGCGCTCAAAACGCCGCCCGCGTTTGCCGATGCGCCGCATCAGCACCTCAACCGGCGCCTGCAGATAAATCACAAGGTCGGGCGCGACCTGCGCCTGCGGCGCCGACAGCGCGTCGTAAATCCGGCGGTAGAGTTCAAACTGGCGGTCGTCGAGCGTCAGCCGCGCGAACAGGCGGTCTTTGTCCAGCAGAAAATCGCTGACCGTCGTCTGCGCGAACAAATCCGACTGGCGTATCTCCCGCAACTGGCGCAGGCGCGACATCAGGAAATACAACTGCGTCGGCAGCGCCATGTTTTCAATGTCGCGGTAAAAGTGCTCCAGGAACGGGTTGTCGTCCACCTGCTCCAGCACCAGCCGGCACGCAAGTTCGCCGGCCAGTTTGCGCGCAAGACTGGTCTTGCCGACGCCGACCGGCCCCTCAATCACAAAGTAACCGCGCCGCGCGCCGGCGCCGCCGCCGCCGCCGCGCCGCGCCGCGGCCGCCGCCGCGTGCGCGGGCCGGTCTTGTGCTTGCGCCGCCGCGTGCGCGGGCCGGTCTTGCGCCCGCCCTGCCGGTGTGCCTGCAATCCGGTCTTGCGCCTGCTGCGGCGCGTCCAGTTTGCGGCAGGCGTTTGCATCGGGCAGGCCGCTCAGCAGGCGCGCGGCCGGGCCGCGTCCCGGCACGACCAGGCCGGGCGCGATTTCCGCCAGCGGTTTCAGCACGAAACAGCGGCGGTGCGCGCGCGGGTGCGGCACCGCGAGGCGCCGCCCGGCGATGACTTCGTCGCCGTAGGTCAGCACATCCAGGTCCAGCGTTCGCGGCCCCCAGCGTTCGCCGCGCTCGCGCCCGAAAGCGCGCTCCAGACGCTGCAATTCGTCCAGCAGCGCCAGCGGCTTCAGTTGCGTCTCCACCAGCACCACGGCGTTGATGTAATCCGGCTGTCCCGGCGGCCCTTCGGCGCGGCTTTGGTACAGCGACGAACGGGCGCAAAGTTGCGTCGCATCCAGCGCGCCGACGCATTCCATCGCGCGCGCCACATTGTCCCGCGCGCGCCCGAGATTCGCGCCGACCGCAATCGCGGCCAGCGTCATGCCGCGCCCTCCGCCGTCTCGCCCTCTGCCGCAGCAACGCAGCGCCCGGAGTTCGCGCCGATGGCAACCACGGCAAGCGTCACGCGGCGTCTTCCGCCGGCCTGCGCCAATGCCGCGCAGCGCCCGGAGTTCTCGCCGGCGGCCATCACAGCCGGCGTCATGCCGCGCCCCCGGCCGGTTTGCGGCGGCGGCGCGGCGCGTTGCGGCGGCGGCCTTTGCCGCGCCCGCCGCGCCCGCCATGCCCGCCATGCCCGCCGCGCCCGCCGGAATCGCGGCGGCGCGACTTGCGTTCGAGGTCTTCAATGCGCGCCCAGCCGGGGCAGTCGGCGCGGTCGGCGAGGCCGGCCTGTTCCAGCAGCGTGAAAAAGTTGCAGGCGGCGCGAAACCGCGGGTGCGTCAGCAGCCGCGACAAGTCCTTCTTGCGCGAACTGGTGAACAGGCGCTGCAACACCAGTATCTCGCGCACTATCGCCACCAGGCGCATCGGCGCCGACACGCTGCGGCCCTGCTCGCGCGCGACATCGCGCACCGCGCGTTGCACCGCCTCTTCCTCCGACACGCCGCGCACCCGCGAACCGCCCTCTTCCGCCGGCACGCCGTGCGCGCGCAGGCGCGCGGCGGCGTCGCGCACCGGCAGCCACCACAGCCCGGCCAGCACAAAGGCCGGCGTTGACGGCAGGCCGCGGTTGACGCGCTCGTCGGTGCACGCCAGCAGTCTTTGCAGAAAGTCGTCGAAGTCGCCGTGCGCGTCGTGTTCCAGCGCCTGCATCGTCTGCGGAAACAGCACGCCAAACAGGCGGTGTTCGCGCAGCAGTTGGTACACCTTCAGCGCGGCGCCGCCGTGGAACAACTTCAGCAACTGGTCGAACAACCGCGCCGGCGGCACCGCGCCGAGCAGCGCGCCGTTGCGCGCAATCTGCGCGCCGGTGTCGCGTTCGGCGGCGAGGCCGGGGCGCGCCAGAAAGCGCACCGCGCGCAGCATCCGCACCGGGTCTTCGCGGTAGCGGCGCGCGGCGTCGCCGATGGTTCGCAGGCAGCGCGAGCGCACATCGTCCAGCGCGCGCTCGTGGCTGACAAGGCGGTCGCCGAACGGGTCGTAATAAATTGAATTGATGGTGAAGTCGCGGCGCATCGCGTCTTCCTCCAGGCTGCCATAGACATTGTCGCGGACGATGCGCCCGGCGTCGGCGCGAAACCCCGCCGCCGGCGCGCCGCCGCTGGTGTCGGCGCGAAAGGTCGCCACTTCGGTGATCTTGCCGCCGCCGTAGATATGCACGATGCGAAAACGCCGTCCAATCAGGCGGCACTTGGGAAACAGCGCGCGCACCTGTTCGGGGCGCGCATCGGTGGCGACATCAAAGTCCTTCGGCGTCTCGCCGAGCAGCAAATCGCGCACGCCGCCGCCGACGATGTAACTCTCGTGGCCGGCGCGCTGCAACCGCCCGACGACATCCAGCGCGTGGCGGCAGATGCCTGCGGGTTCCAGCCCCGCCTGCGACGCGCGGTCGCGGTGCAGCGGCGCACGCCGCGCGCCGCCGCTCACCAGTTCTTCGAGTGCATCACGACCAGCTTGTCGGCCTGCATGTCGTCAAAGGTGTACGGCACGCCGCCGGTGCCGTAGCCGGAACGCTTGTGCCCGGCGAACGGCATCCAGTCCACGCGAAACGCGGTGTGGTCGTTGACCAGCACGGTGGCGGCGTCGAGGCGGCGCACGCAAAACGCGGCGGCATCGAGGTCGCGCGTGATGACCGCCGCCTGAAACGCGTACGGCAGTTCGTTGGCGCGCGCGACGGCTTCGGCCAGGTCGTTGAACGGATAGACGCAGACGACGGGGCCGAACACCTCGCGGCAGGTGACTTTGGCGTCGGCGGGCGGGTCGTAGAGCACGGTGCACTGAAACGCGGTGTCGGACACGCGCTCGCCGCCGCAAACGACCTCGGCGCCGGACTCCGCCACCCACTGGCCGACGCGCTCGACTTCCGCCGGGCGTATCAGCGGGCCGACTTCGGTGTCGGGCAACGTCGGGTCGCCGATGCTCATGGCCTGGCCGAGTTGGGCGAGGCGCGCGGCGACATCGCGCGCGATGGACGAGTGCGCGAACACCCGCTGCACCGACACGCAAACCTGGCCGGCGTGATAAAAGCCGCCCTTGGCGATCGGGGGCGGCGCGGCGTCGAGGGCGGCGTCGGCGGCGATGACCACCGGCGCCATGCCGCCGTGCTCCAGCGCGCAGCGCGCGCCCGGCGCGAGTTTGCCGCGCAGCATCCAGCCGACGCGGTCGCTGCCGATAAAACTGAAAAAGCCGACGCGCTCGTCTGACGCCAGTTGTTGCGACAC
>RKSI01000088.1 GCA_007570905.1 Gammaproteobacteria bacterium | reverse complement strand
ACGCGCTCTTCCAGCACTTCCAGGCGCGGCGGCGCCGTCGCAACGGCGTCGTGGATTGCCTTTGCGATGGCTTCGGCCTGCGCCGGCGGCATCCCCGCCTGCGCGAGGTCGTTACTTTGTTCCGCGAGACTGCTCATATACGCGATGATAACACAAGCCCCGCGCGGACACAGCGGATGCGGGGGTGCTCATTTTTCACCGCGCTTGTTGCGGCGGTGCTCGGCAATCAGGCCGGCGACCATCACAACGATGAGTATGGTCGAGACCATCAATATCACCAGTGTAGGAGTGCTCATTTCGAATTACCTCCAGATATTTGGATGCTGCCAACCAGGAGCACGGCCACTCCGAGGACTCCGGTGAAAAACGCCTCGGCGGCAAGGCCCGTGCCCAGAAAACCATGCACGAAAGCGGCGATGATGAATGCCACGCCGCATTGACGCCCGCTGGCCAGCAGTGCTTTCAGGTTAAGTTTCATGCCACGAGTATAGCAAGGGCGCGGGGGCGCGCAACGGCTTTCCGACGAGCGGGATTTGGCAGGGAAAAACTGCCGGGAGGCGGCACCGCAAAACGGGGCCGGGTTTGTGTTTATGCCGTTCCTCTTTACAAGGTTTTCAGGTTGGCCCACATCAGCATCAGCCATTTGTCGCCGGCGCGTTCAAAGCGGACATTGGCGCGGGCGTGTTCGCCGGCGCCTTCGCAGGCGATGACGACGCCGCGTCCGAATTTTTTGTGTTCCACCGACTGGCCGATTTGCAGCGCGCCTTCGCGTGCGCCGGCGCCGGCGGCGGCGGCGCCCGTGTGCGCCGCGTGCGCGGCGCGCGCGGTGCGCGCGGTGCGCGGCGGGCGGGCGATGTGCAGGCGCGGGCGGACTTCGGCCAGCAACTGCGGCGGGATTTCGCCGAGAAAGCGCGACGGCTCGTTGCAGGCGGTTTTGCCCCAGCCGCGGTTGCGGGTTTCGGCGAATGACAGCGCCAGTTCCTCGCGCGCTCGCGTGATGCCGACATAGCACAGGCGGCGTTCTTCCTCTACGCCTTCGCCGCCCGCCGACAGGGAGGCGCTTGCGAAGGAGCGTTCGTGCGGGAACAGGCCCTCTTCGAGGCCGGCGATGGTGACCGACGGGAACTCGAGGCCCTTGGCCGAGTGCAGCGTCATTAATTGTACGCAGTCTTCGTCTGCGCGGCCCTGCCCTTCGCCGGCTTCCAGCGCGGCGTGCGCGAGGAAGGCGTCGGCGACGCTCTGTTCGCCGTCGGCGTCGTCGTCGCGCCACAGGCGTTCAAACTCGCGCGCAGCGGCGGTGAATTCCTCCAGGTTTTCAATGGCGGTGCGCGCGGCCTCGCTGCTGTCCTTGCGGTAGTGCGCGATGAGCAGGTCGGCGACATGCCCGGCCATCTCCGCCAGCGACAGGCGCGCGCTGTCGCAGGCCAGGTTTTCTATCAAATCGCAAAACCCGCCCAGCGCACCGGCGGCGCGCCCGCCGAGGGCGTTTTCAGCGGCGCTGTTGTTGCCGCCATCGCCGCCGCCGCGTTTCAGCAGTGACAATGCGGCGGCCCACAAACTGGCGTTCTGCGCCTGCGCGGCGGCGCGGACGCGGCCCAAGGTGCGTTCGCCGATGCCGCGCGGCGGGAAATTGACGACGCGCTCGAACGACGGGTCGTCCTGGCGGCTCATCATCAGGCGCAAATAGGCCAGCGCGTTCTTGACGACGGCGCGCTCGAAGAAACGCAGGCCGCCGTAGATGCGGTATGGAATGTCTTCGGCAATCAGCGCGCTTTCAATCACGCGCGACTGCGCGTTGGAGCGGTAGAGCACCGCGGCCTCGCTGTAACGGCGCTTGCGCCCGGCCCACGCGCGCAGGCGCTCGACGACGAAGGCGGCCTCGTCCAGTTCGTTGAACGCGGCGAACACGGTGATGGGCGCGCCGGCGCCGCTGTCGGTCCACAGCGACTTGCCCATGCGCCCGCGGTTGTGGCCGATGAGCGCGTTGGCGGCGTCGAGTATCGTCGCCGTCGAGCGGTAGTTGCGTTCAAGCCGGAACACCTGCACGCGCGCGAAATCCTTCGTAAAGGCGTGCAGGTTGCCGACGCGCGCGCCGCGCCAGCCATAAATGGACTGGTCGTCGTCGCCGACCGCGAACACCGGAATATCGGCGCCGGCCAGCACCCGTATCAGCGCGTATTGCAGCGCGTTGGTGTCCTGGAATTCGTCCACCAGGATGTGGCGAAAGCGCTCGCGGTAATGCGCCTGCAATCCGGCGTTGTCGCGCAGCAGTTCCAGCGCGCGCAGCAGCAGTTCGGCGAAATCCACGAGGCCGGCGTTGCGCCGCGCCTCTTCGTAGGCGGTGTAGATGCGCAGCATCTGGCGGCGGCTGTGGTCGTCGCCGAGGTCCTGCACCGACGCCGGGCGCGTGCCGGCCTCTTTGCAGTCGTTGATAAACCACTGCGACTGGCGCGCCGGCCAGTGCGCCTCGTCGAGACCGAGCGTTTGCGTCACGCGCTTGACCAGGCGGCGCTGGTCTTGCGCGTCCAGCACCTGAAAGGTTTGCGGCAGGCCGGCGTCGGCGTGGTGCAGGCGCAGCAGGCGGTGGCAGACGCCGTGAAAGGTGCCGAACCACATCCCGGAGACGGTCATGTCCAGCAGTTGCTCCACGCGCGAGCGCATTTCCTGCGCCGCCTTGTTGGTGAAGGTCAGCGCGGCGATGCTGTATGGCGACAGGTTTTCGGTGCGGCACAGCCACGCGATGCGGTGCGTCAGGACGCGCGTCTTGCCGCTGCCGGCGCCGGCCAGCACCAGCGCCGGCAGCGGCGGCGCGGTGACGGCGGTGCGCTGTTCTTCGTTGAGGTCGGCGAGGATGGCCTCGGGCGCGTGCGCGGCGCCGAAGCCGTCGGCGGCGGCGTCAGATGTTTCGTGTTCGTTCATTGCGTTGCGGGCGGCAGGCGCGGCGTTGCGGTCGGCGTTGCGCGCGCGTGCGTGTTCATCGCGGGCGGCGGCATCAGAAGAACGCGATGGCGGCGGCTATCAGCGCGACGCCGACGGCCAGCACCGTCATCAGGCCGCGGCGCAGCGCGCGCAGTTCGCGGCGCACGATTTCCAGTTCGGCGCGCGCGCCGTCGTCGCGGCGGCGCCCGTGCAGCGCGCCGCGGCGCAGCGCGTCGAGCAGGTCGGGCGCGCGCTCCATCATCATCGGCAGTTCGCGGCGCAGTTTTTTCAGCAGCGTGCGCGGACTTTGGCGGCGCGCCATCCAGCGTTCAAGGAACGGCTTGGCGGTGTCCCACAGGTCCAGGTCGGGGTAAAGTTGGCGGCCCAGGCCCTCAATGTTCAGCAGCGTTTTTTGCAGCAGCACCAGTTGCGGCTGCACCTCCATGTTGAAACGGCGCGCCGTCTGAAACAGGCGCAGCAGCAGGCCGCCGAACGAGATGCGGCTGAGCGGCTGCTGGAATATCGGCTCGCACACGGCGCGGATGGCGGCTTCAAATTCGTCGATGCGGACATCGGCGGGCACCCATCCCGATTCCAGATGCAGTTCGGCGACGCGGCGGTAATCGCGGTTGAAAAACGCCAGGAAGTTGCCGGCGAGGTAGCGCTGGTCGTCGGGCGACAGCATGCCGATGATGCCGAAGTCCACGCCGATATAGCGCGGCCTGGCGGGGTCTTCCATGGACACGAAGATGTTGCCGGGGTGCATGTCGGCGTGGAAGAAGTTGTCGCGGAATACCTGCGTGAAGAAAATCTCGACGCCCATTTCGGCGAGTTTTTTCAAATCCACGCCGCCCTGTTTCAGGCGCGCGGCGTCGTTGACCGGCACGCCGTAGATGCGCTCCATCACCATCACATCGGCGCGGCAGTGTTGCCAGTGCACGCGCGGCACATACATCAGCGGCGAGTTGTCGAAGTTGCGGCGCAGTTGCGCGGCGTTGGCGGCTTCGCGCAGCAGGTCGAGTTCGGCGATGACGGTCTTTTCGTATTCTTCCACGACTTCGACGACGCGCAGGCGCCGCCCCTCCGACCAGTATTGCCGCGCCAGCGCCGCCATCATCCGCAGCACCGCGATGTCGCGGCGTATCAGTTTCTCGACGCCGGGGCGCAGCACCTTGACGACGACATCCTCGCCGTCTTTCAGCGTCGCCGCGTGCACCTGCGCGATGGAGGCCGACGCCAGCGGCGTGCTGTCGAAGGCGGCGAACACCTCTTCAACGGGGCGGCCCAGCGAGTGCTCTATCATCCGCCGCGCCTCGTCGCCGGGGAAAGGCGGCACCTTGTCTTGCAGTTTTTCCAGTTCGGCGATGACATCGGGCGGCAGCAGGTCGGGGCGCGTGGAAAGTGTTTGGCCGAACTTGACGAAGATGGGGCCTAAATGTTCCAGCGCGAGGCGCACCCTGGCCGCGAGCGGGCGCGCGCCTTCGCGTCCGAACCAGTTCCACGGCAGCAGGTAAAACACGAAATGCACCGGGCGGAAGAAATGAATCGCCAGCACAATCTCGTCCAGCCGGTAACGCACCAGCACCCACTGAATGACGAACAGGCGGCCAATTCTTGACAGGAGGCGCATGGTTTAACGCGGGTTGGGCGGCGCGCCAACCGGCGCGTTGCCGTGCGGGGCGTGCGGTGCGCCGTGCGGAGCGTGGGGCCGGCGCGCCATTCTTGCTTCAAGGCGTTCAACGGCGTCGCGCAGTTCATCGACGCGGCGGATGAAGTCTTGCAGTTCGTGTTCGCCGGGCGCCGCGCGCGCCTCTTCGCGCAGGTATTCGCCGCCGCTTTCGGCGAGCGAGTCGAACGCGCGCGCAAGCCAGCCGGCGGCGGCGCGTGCGCCGCGCCCGACTTCGTGCGCCAGCGCGTCGCCGAGGTACGGCGCAAGGTATTCTTCGGCGTCAAACTCAATGTCGCGGAACACCTGCTGAAACGCCTGGCCGAGCGCGACATCGCCGGTGATTTCAGCGCGCGCGCCGTGCAAGCCGGGCCGGTCGGCGAAGCCGAGGCGCAGCAGGTCGGCGGCGGCGCCGGCAATCCGGGTGTCCGGCTCGCGCTCGCAGTCGGGCGTCACCGACACGCCGCCGCGCCGCGGCAGGAAAAACAATTCCACCGCCGGCGCCGTCAGGCGCACGCCGATAACCTTGCCGTGCATCTCGCCGAGGCGCGCGGCGATTTCCGGGTCGGCGCGCAGATGGCGGTTGGCGGCCCTCTCAATCAACGCGGCGATGAGCGCGGCGAGGGGCGCGGCGGTCGTGGAGGCGGCAGGCGCGGCGCGCGGCGGTTCGGGCGCGGAAGACGGCATGGCGCGATTACAGTTTGCAGGCGCGGTGAACGGCGGCGATGCCGCCGCTTAAATTGAAACAGCGGCAGCGTTCAAAGCCGGCGCCTGCGAGCATGTCGGTCAGTTGTTCCTGGCCGGGGTGCTTGCGGATGGACTCGACCAGGTAGCGGTAACTGTCTTCGTCGCCCGCGACGCGGCGGCCGAGGCGCGGGATGATGTTGAATGAATACCAGTCGTAGGCGGCGCGCAGCGCGGGCGCGGGGCTGGAGAAATCCAGCACGATGAAGCGGCCTCCGGGTTTCAGCACGCGGTGGACGGCGGCGACGGCGTTTTCCTTGCGCGTTACATTGCGAAGGCCGAAGGCCATCATCACGCAGTCAAAGCGGGCGTCGGCGAACGGCAGGTTTTCGGCGTCGCAGCGCACGCAGGCGGGCGCGGCGCCGGCGTTGAGCAGGCGTTGGCGGCCGCGGCGCAGCATCGGTTCATTAATGTCGGCCAGCACCAGTTGGCCGCGCGCGCCGAGGCGCGGCCAGATGCGCGCGGCCATGTCGCCGGTGCCGCCAGCGAGGTCGAGCACGCGCGCGCCGGGGCGCAGGCCCGACACGGCGACGGCGAACCGCTTCCACGCGCGGTGGATGCCGAACGACATCAGGTCGTTCATCAGGTCGTAGCGGTGCGCGACCGAGTCGAACACGCCGGAGACCAGCCGGGTTTTCTCGTCGGGGGAGACGCTGCGGTAGCCGAAGTGGGTTTTGGAGGGCATGGGTGGTGGTGGTTGCTGGCGATGTTGGTTGTTGCTCGCTGTTGCTGGTTGTTGCTGGTTGCTGTTTGCTGGTTGCTGTTGCTGGTTGCTGTTCGCTGTTGCTGTTTGCTGTTGCTTGTGTTGCTGGTTGTGTTGTTTGTTGTTTGTTGTTTGTTGGTTGCTGGTTGCTGCTGCTGGTTGTTGCTGCTGGTTGTTGTTTGCTGTTGCTGGTCGCTGGTCGCGGGTTGTCGGCGCCGGTTGCTGGTGTGGTTGCGGGCTGGCCGGCTTAGTTCAGGCGGTTTTCGTTGCGGCGGTGGCCGGCTTCGGCGAGTCTTTTCAGGTAGCGGTTCCAGTTTTGTTCGTGTTCGGCGCCGAGCCGGTAGAGATAGTCCCAGGTATAAATGCCGCTGTTGTGGCCGTCGTCAAACTCAAGTTGGACGGCGTAGTTGCCGACCTGCTCGACGCCGGTGATGGCGACATCTTCCTTGCCGACTTGCAACACTTCCTGGCCCGGCCCGTGGCCGGCGACTTCCGCCGACGGCGAATGCACGCGCAGATACTCCGATGTGAAACGGAAACTGCGGCCATCGTCAAACGCGACCTCAAGCACGCGCGAGGCCTTGTGCAGATGAATCTCGACGGGGCGGGCGCTCATCACAATATGTAGCGGCTGAGGTCGTGGTCGCGGGCGATGTCGGCGAGGCGGCGGTTGACATAATCGGCGTCCACCACCAGTTTGCCGCCGCTGTCGGGCGCCGTGAACGACGCCTCTTCCAGCAGGCGTTCCATCACCGTGTGCAGGCGGCGCGCGCCGATGTTTTCGGTGTTCTGGTTGATGTCGTAGGCGATGCCGGCGATGGTCTGGATGGCCTCGTCGGTGAATTGAATGACCATGTTTTCGGTGGCCATCAGTTCGCAATACTGGCGTATCAGCGACACATCCGGTTCGGCCAGGATGCGGACGAAGGCGGCGGCGTCGAGCGATTCCAGTTCAACGCGGATGGGCAGGCGGCCCTGAAGTTCCGGTATCAGGTCGGACGGCTTTGAGAAATGGAAGGCGCCGGACGCGATGAACAGGATGTGGTCGGTCTTGACCATGCCGTATTTGGTGCTGACGGTGCTGCCTTCAATCAGCGGCAGCAGGTCGCGCTGCACGCCCTCGCGCGAGACCTCGCCGCCGATGTGCTGGTCGCGTTTGGCGAGTTTGTCTATCTCGTCGAGGAACACGATGCCCTTTTGCTCGACATCCTCGACGGCGGCGGCCTGCAACTCTTCGTCGTTGACCATTTTTTCCGACTCCTCCTGCATAAGAAGTTTCATCGCGTTGGCGACGCTGATGCGGCGCTCCTGGCGCTGGTCGCTGCCGATGCTCTTGAAGATTTTCTGGATTTGCTGCGTCAGCGCCTCGGCGCCGGGCGGCGACATGACTTCCACATTGACCGAGCCGGGGCCGGTTTCTATCGTGATTTCCTCGTCGTCGAGGTCGCCCTGGCGCAGGCGCGCACGCAGTTCCTGGCGCGCGTTGCGCGGTGTGGCGCGGTCGGGCTGGGCTGGGCGGTCGGGCTGGGCGGTGTGGCCGGGTGGCGTGGCGTGGCCGGGCTG
>RKSI01000165.1 GCA_007570905.1 Gammaproteobacteria bacterium | reverse complement strand
GTGTTTCTCATGCCGATGGCGATGGCGCTGATGGAGCGCAGGACCAGGGACAGGGGTTCGTTTTCCATCGGCGCGGTGGTTTCGTCGGCGGCGCGTTGTTTCAGGTAGGCGGAGCGGTAGCGGCGGATCAGCGACAACTGGATGTGGTTCAGCGGGTCGAGGTACGGGTCGCGTCTTTGCAGCGACAGCATCAGCGTTTCCTGGTGCTGGAGCAGTTGTTCGCAGCGGCTGATTTTGAGGACGCAGGCGACGGTCTTGCGGTATTCGTCCGCGATGCGGCGGTAGATTGCTTCGGCGCTCTCGCGGTCGCTGCAAAGGCCGGCGTATTCGTGCGCGGTCGCCATGTTGGCCTTGGACAGCGCCATCTGCACATTCTCCATCAGGTTGTGGAAGAACGGCCAGTTGTCATAGAGCGATTGCAGTTTGTCGAAGTTGCCGGGCGCGGCGTTGGCATAACTCTCCAGCGCGGTGCCGAGTCCGTACCACGCCGGCAGCGTGTGGCGCGACAGCGACCAGCCGAACACCCACGGAATCGCGCGGATGGACTGGCGCGAGCGGTCGCCGCCGCGCCGGTGCGTCGGGCGCGAGCCGATGCTCATCTCGCCGATTTCAAGCACCGGCGTGGCCTCGTAGAAGTAGTCGAGCAGGCCGTCGGTCTCGTCAATCAGTTCGCGGTAACTGCGTTCGCCGAGGCGCGCGAGTTCGGTCATGATTTCAAGATGCGCCTGTTCGTCCTTCGGCTTTGACTTCAGGTCCAGGCGGTTCGCCATCGCCAGGTGCCGGCTGGCCTCGAGCAGCCCGGCAATAGAGGTCGAGAGTTGGTAACTCGCGGTTTCCCGGTAGCTGTATTTGAACGAAAGCACCTCGCCCTGCTCGGTAATCTTGATTTGTCCGTGCACCGTGCCGGGCGGCTGCGATGTGATGGCGCGGTAGGTCGGGCCGCCGCCGCGCCCGACCGTGCCGCCGCGCCCGTGGAACAGGCGGCACACGACATTGTGCTTGACCGCCAGGCTGGTGATGCCCTTCTGCGCCTGGTACAGCCCCCAGGTAGATGCCAGAATGCCGCCGTCCTTGCACGAGTCGGAATAGCCGAGCATGATTTCCTGCAGGTTGCCCGACGCCGCCAGCAGCGCCTTGTAGGCGGGGTTGGTGAACAGGTCTTCCAGCGTCTGCCGCACGCCGTCGAGGTCGTCTATCGTCTCGAACAGCGGCGACGGTTGCAAATGACAGAACGCCTCGCCGCCGCCGTTGCCATTGCCGTTGCCGCCGTCGCCGGGGCCGGCCAGCCCGGCGAGCCGGGCGAGCAGCATGACCTCGAGCACATCGTTTGCATGGCGCGTCATTGATATGACATAGCGGCCAATCGCGTTGCGCCCGACTTCGCGGTGAATCTGCGCGACGCAGTGAAACACATCGGCAACGCGCCGCGCGTCGTCGCCGAGTTGCCCGGCGTTGAGCGGCGGCAGCGACGGCGCCTGCAGTTTCTCGGTCAGGAAGGCGGTGCGTTCCTCGTCGGACAGGCCGGCGTAGTCATCGCAGCCCCACTGCCGCGCGATTTCGGCGACGGCCAGCGCGTGCCGCGTGGAAATCTCGCGCACATCAAGGCGCGCCAGATGAAAGCCGAAGGTCTCGACCAGGCGAATCAGGTCGCGCAGTTCGGCGTCGGCGACGCGGTCGTCGCCGTGGTGGCGCAGTGATTCGTCAATCGAGCGCAGATCATCGAGAAATTCGTGCACGCCGGCGTAGGCGTGTTCGCCGCCGTCGCCGCCCTCGCGGATGCGCTTGAGCGTCTGCTTCAGCCGGTAAGATATGACGGCAATTTTGCGGCGGTACGGCTCCTTGGTGAAATCGGCGCCGGCGTCCTCGAAGGCGAGGCGCACAACCGGGCGGTCGCGTTCCAGCAGCAGGATGAAGTTCTCCGAGACCTCCACAAGGTTGTTGGAATGCGCCAGTATGCCGGTCAGTTCGTCGAGACGCCGGTTGTATTCGGCCATCACCTCTTCCGCCTGCACCCGCACCGTCTTGCGCGTGACCTCGGGCGTCACATATGGGTTGCCGTCGCGGTCGCCGCCGATCCACGAGCCGAAACGAATGAAATTCGGCACCGTGATGTCGTGGTCCGGATAGACGCGGGCGGCGGCTTCCTCCAGGTTGCGGCAGGTTTGCGGCACCGCCTCAAACAGCGACGCCTTGAAGTAATACAGCCCGTTCCTGACCTCGGTCTCGACCGTCGGCTTGTTGAGCCGCATCTCGTCGGTTTTCCACAGCACCTGTATCTGGCCTTTCAGTTTGTCGATGGTGATGTTCTTCGACGCGCTGTCGCGCCGCGCCTCCAGTTCGCGCACGGTGTTGAGGATGCCGTCCAGCAGGTGCATGATGGTGCGCCGCCTGGCCTCGGTCGGGTGCGCGGTGAACACCGGGATATAGCGCAGCCGGTTCAGCAGCGTCTGCAATTCCTCGCCGCTGACGCCGTTGTCGCGCAGCGCCGTCAGCGCGCCCTCAATGGAGCCGCCGCGCGCGGCCTGGCCGGGGTTCAGCGCGGCCTGGCTGAAGCGGTGGTGGCGCGCCATTTCCTCGGCCACATTGACCAGGCTGAAATACATCGAGAAGGCGCGGATGACCTGGTTCAGCGTCTCCGGTTCCAGGCCGGCGATGTAGCGCAGCAGGCGGTCGCGTTTTTTGCGGTTGTCGGCTTTTCGCAGCGACACGAACCCGCGACGCAGTCTTTCGACGGCGCTGAACACGGGTTCGCCGCTTTGTTCCTTGATGACATCGCCCAGCAGGCTGCCCAGCAGTTTGACGCGCGTACGCAAGCGGCGATCGGCTTTTGCTTGTTCCGGTCGCATGGCGGTTCGGGGGGTGAAACGGCGATTATACAGGAAAACGCGCGGATTGCTAATTCGCTTGCGGCGCGGCGCGGCGGAACATCTGGCGCTGCTGGAATGTGCGCACGCGCTCTTCGGCGTCGCGGCGTTTTTCTTCCAGCACCGCGGCCTTGCATTCCTCCAGGCCGATGCTGCCGGCGAACCACGCGGTGCCGGCGCCCGCGACAAACACGGTCACTATCATCAGCAGCGCCGGCTCCAGCAGCAGCGGTTTTTTGCGCGTGCGCGAACGCAGCAGGCCGCGCGCGATTTTCTCCGACTCGGCGGCGGCTCTTTGCCTGCGCCGCCTGGCCACCTCGAGCACCGCCGCGAACAGCAGCGTGACGGCGGCGATGACCACCGCCAGCGCGCTGACAGAGGGGTTGATGCCGTAGCGAACCTTGCCCGCCAGCACCGTCGTCAGCGTGCTCTCGGAGGCGATAGTGAACACGGTGGTGTTGTAGTTCTCAAACGACGCGAGAAATGCCAGCACCGCGGCGGAGGCGATGGCCGGCTTCAGAAACGGCAGCAGCACCTTGCGAAAAGCCTGCAGTTGCGTCGCGCCGAGGTCCAGCGCCGCCTCGTGCAGCGCCGGATTGAAGCGCTGCAGGCGCGAGATGAACACCAGCATGCAGTACGCCGAGATGAAGGTCGCCTGGCCGATGACGGTCAGAAACACGCCGTCATAGAAAAAGGTCTTGTGGCCGGCGCCGAACATCGCGCCGATGCGGTCCCAGAACACCAGCGTCGAGATGCCCAGCACCACGCCGGGAATCAGTATCGGCGAGATGACCACGCTGTAATACCACGGGCGCGCGCGCTCGCCGACCTGCATCAGCATCAGCGCGCCGGCGAGGCCGGTCGGCACCGCCAGCGCGACCACGCCGAGGCCGATGACGACGCTGTTGCGCAGGCCCTCCATCAGCGCCTTGTCGCCGGCCAGCGCCTCGAACCACTCGACCGAAAAACACTCCCACGGCGACACCCGCGGAAACGCAGAACTGTTGAACGCGGTGATGCCCATCAGCACCAGCGGCCCGAACAGCCAGGCGAAGAACAGCGCCACAAACAGCGCCATCCCGATGCGCGCCGCCGGCGCGCGCGCGGCGGCGGCCTGCAGCAGCGCCGTCACCGCGCAATCTCGCCGAGGCGCACCTTGAACGCCTTCATCAGCGCCAGCACCAGCACGATGCACGACACCAGCAGAATAATCGCGTAGGCCGAGCCGCGCGCCCAGTTGCCGGCCTGGTTGAATGCCTGGTAGATAATCTGCGTGAACCACAGACTGCCGGGGCCGCCGAGTATCTGCGGCGCCGCCAGCGCGCCCGCCGTCAGCATGAACACCATGGTGCAGCCGGAGGTGATGCCGGGTTTGGCGTGCGGCATGACGACGCGCCGGTGGATGCGCCAGCGCGACGCGCCGAGGTCGCGCGCCGCCTCAACCTGGTTTTTGTCGAGGCTTTCCATGGCGTTGTAGATGGGGAAGATCATCAGCAGGATGAAGGCGTAGCCGAGGCCGGCGTAAAGGGCGATGTTCTCGCGCACGAAGTCGTACGGTTCGTCGAGAACGCCGGCGGCCATCAGCGCGCTGTTCAGCACGCCGCTCGCGCCGAACAGGATGTGGAACGCGAAGGCGCGCAGAATCTCGTTGACCCAGAACGGCACGACCAGCGCCAGCACCATCAGCCGCGCCCAGCCGCCGCGCGCGGCCTGCGCCAGGTGCCAGGCGATGGGGTAGCACAGCGCCGCGTCGAACAGCGTGACGAGCATGGCCGCACCGATGGTCTTGAAGAACACCCTCAGGTCTATGACATTGAACGAGCCTTCGCCGCCGCCGCCGTAAATCATGTAGCGGTAGTGCTCCAGCGTGTAGTAATGCTCCGGCGTGCCCCACTTCGGCGGCGGCACATTGGCGCGAAACGAGAAGTCCGCCATGAACAACTGCGGCAGCACTATCATGAAAAGAATCCAGAAGCCCGTCGCGCCGATCAGAAACAGCGACAGGCCGGCGCCGTTGCGCCGGTGGAATTCGCGGAGATGCCGTAGCGGCGTCATCGTCGGTTCGCGTGCGCGGCGCCTACCCGGCGGCGAGCGGGCCGGCGCGGGTGGCCACTGCCAGTTCCGCCGCAAAGCCGAGCGTCACCCGCTGGCCGGGGCGCCGCGCGGCGGCGGCGTCGTCGTTGACCATGGACAATTTCAGCGGTTGTTCGGCGCCGTCGGCGTCGAGGAACACCTGCCAGAAACTGCCTTCAAATTCGCGCCGTTGGATGTGCGCGCCGATGCGGTTTTCCATCTCCATCGCGTCATCAAAGCGCAGCGACTCCGGGCGGATGAACACGAACGCATCGTCGCCGGCGGCGAGCGCGGCGCCTGTGGCGGGGCGCGCGCGCAGCGCGCCGGCGGCGGTCTCCACCGTGACGGCGCCGCGCTCCGCCGCGCCGACCGTGCCGCGAAACAGGTTGTTCTCGCCGACGAACGACGCGACGAAGGCGGTGTTCGGCCTGTCATAAAGCGTGTTGCCGTCGCCGACCTGCTCGATGACGCCCTCGCGCATCACCGCGATGTTGTCGGACATCGTCAGCGCCTCGCCCTGGTCGTGGGTGATGTAGATGAAGGTGATGCCGACGCGCCGCTGAATGTCGCGCAGTTCGGTGCGCATGCGCTGGCGCAGTTTCAGGTCGAGCGCCGACAGCGGCTCGTCCAGCAGCAGCACCTCCGGCTCCGCCGCCAGCGCGCGCGCGATGGCGACGCGCTGGCGCTGGCCGCCGGACAACTCGCCGACGGTCTTGTCGCCCTGTCCGGGCAGCGCGATTAATTCCAGCAGTTCGTCGGCGCGCTTGCGGCGCCGCGCCGCGCCGACGCCGCGCACTTCAAGAGCGAAGGTGATGTTCTCCCACACCGACATCAGCGGGAACAGCGCGAGGTTCTGGAAAATCAGCGCCGTCGGGCGCTTGTTCGGGCCGATGCCGGCCATGTCGGCGCCGCCAATCAGCACGCGCCCCTCGCTCGGCTCGAGAAAACCCGAAACCGCGCGCAGCAGGGTGGTCTTGCCGCAGCCCGAAGGCCCGAGAAAACTGAAAAACTCGCCGGCGCGTATCGTGATGTTGATGTCACGCGCGGCGACAAAGTCGCCGAAGCGTATCCACACATTCTCCAGCGCGACTTCCGAGGTCATCGCGTGCTCGCGCTGCCGGTCACGCGCGGCGGAGGTGCGGCCACGGCGCCGTCACTCAGGCGCTGACGAACTTGTTGCGGTACTCGGTGCGAACATCGGCGTACCACTGCGGCTCCAGCGGCCACGGGTTGAGGTTGGACAGCGCGTCGCCGGGGTAGGCGTCCTGAAAGTTCTTCTTGTACACATCGCCGGCGTGGGCGTCGGCGCCGGTCACCGCCGAGTTGTAGCCGTGCTTGTCGATTGCCTTGCCCGCCGGCTCGGGGCGGAAGCAGTAATCAATGAATGTGTATGCCGCGTCGGTGTTCTCCGCCGCAACCGACAGCGCCATGCCGTCCACCCATGCCAGCGCGCCTTCCTTCGGCGCGCGGTAGGCGACCGGCTCGCCCTGCGTCTTCAGCGCCAGCACCGGGCCGTCCCAGGTTTGCCCGACGACGACGCCGTCGTTCAGCAGGCCGTTTTTCTGTGTGTCGGCGTCGTTCCAGAACAGTTTAATCTGCGCCTTGCGCGCGATGCACCAGTCGGTGATCTTCGACCAGACCGGGCGCATCACATCCTCGCCGCGGTAGGCGCGCCAGATGTCGCCCGGTTCCAGTTCGCCGATGGTCTCCATGTAGAGGCCGGCGCCGAGCATTCCCGAATGCGGGCGGCACATCGTCTTGCCGCGCACTTCGGGCTGCCAGATGTCGCCGTAACTGGGCAGGTCGTCCTCGGGCGCCCACAGGTCGGCGCGCCAGCCGACGGCCTCGGTGCCCCAGATGTGCGGCAGCCAGTGCGAACCCCTGCCGTTGAAGTTCCATTCGGCGTCGCCGACTTTCAGCATCGCCTTGTTGACATTTTTCAGGTTGCCGATGCGGGCGTAATCAAACGGCTGCAGCAAATCCAGGTTCACCCACTGCCCCGAGCGCAGGTTGGTCGGCGAGCAGATGTCCACGCCGCGCCCGCGCGTCGCTTTCATCTTGTTGATAATCTCCTCGTTGGAGCCGATGCCGGTGTAGCGAACCTTGATGCCGGTCTCGCCGGTGAACGCCTCGAGAAAATCCGGCGGCAGGTAGTCGGACCACATCAGGATATTCAATTCCCCCGACGACGCCAGCACGCGCGGGCTGACTATCCACGGCCCGGTTGCGGCGGCGACGCCGGCGGCGGCTGCGCCGCGCAAAAACGACCGCCGCGATGCGCCGCGCGGGGCCGGTGTGAAGCGTTGTTTTTTCATCGCAAGTCTCCCATCGTTCGCATGTCGTTTGCATGTTGTTCGCATGTTGCTCATCTGCCGCCCGCACCCGGACGCCCGACCCGCCCGTTTGCCGACAATGCTCCGCGTGCCGCCATTTTAGCAGACCGCAACCATGCTGGAAAATGACGGGAAAACAGCGGCATGGAGGCATTGCCAGACCCGTTGGCGGCCTGACCGCACAAGTTGCCGCACAAGTTGCCGCGCAAGTCATCGCGCAAGCGGCCATGAAGGGCGGCGCGCAAGGGGCTTGTCGTCTTTCCGATATAATCATCTGAACGATTTATGAATCAGGCGGACAAGGCGGGTATGACCAATCAATCAGCGG
>RKSI01000144.1 GCA_007570905.1 Gammaproteobacteria bacterium | reverse complement strand
CCGAAACCGCCGCTCTACTGCTTGCGGATGTCGGCAATCAGGTTGCTGGTTGATACGCCCTCAAGATAATCCAGCACCACCACCTCGCCGCCGCTGCGCGAGACATGCGCGTAACCGGCGATGTCGCGCGGCTCATAATCGCCGCCCTTCACCAGCACATCCGGCGACACGCTCTCAATCAACCGCTCCGGCGTCGCTTCCGAAAACGCCGCGACCCAATCCACCGCCTCCAGCGCCGCCAGCAGTTGCATCCGCAGGTGCAGCGGGTTGATGGGCCGCCCGGCGCCCTTCAGCGCCGCGACCGAAGCGTCGTCGTTGACCGCGACCAGCAGTTTGTCGCCGAGTTGCGCCGCCTCGGCCAGGCACGCGGCATGCCCGGCGTGCAGCAAGTCAAAACAGCCGTTGGTCATGACAATGCGCTGCCCGGCGCGGCGCGCATCGGCGACCCGCGCCATCAATTCGTCGCGCGTGCAAACCGCGCCGCCGCCGGCGCGCCCGAAGACGCCGTCCAGTTCGTCGCGGCTGACCGTCGCGGTGCCGGACTTCTCGACGACCAGGCTGGCGGCGCGGTTTGCGAGCCGCGTCGCCTCCACCAGCGGCACGCCAAGCGCGCTCGCCGTCGCCAACACCGAAATCGCGGTGTCGCCGGCGCCGGTAACATCGTACACCTCGTGCGCCTGCGTCGGCAGGTGGTGCACGACCTCGGCGCTTTCCACCAGCGACATGCCGTGTTCGCCGCGCGTCACCAGCAACGCGCCAAGCCCAAGACGGGTTTTCAGAGCCAACCCTTTCTCGGCGATCTCGTCGTCGCTGCGGCAAGGCCCCACCACCGCCTCGAACTCGGGGAAATTGGGCGTCAGCACGGTGGCGTCGGCGTAACGCGAGAAGTCGTGCCCCTTCGGATCCACAAACACCGGCTTGCCGGCGCCGCGCGCCAGCCGGATAAGGCGCTGCACATTACGCAAGCAGCCCTTCGCGTAGTCGGAGAAAACAACTGCGTCGGCGCCGCCCAGTTGCGCGCTCAGCAGCGTCTCCACCTGCGACAGCGCCGCGCCCTTGAAGCCGTCCTCGAAATCCAGGCGTATCAATTGCTGGCCGCGGCTGACAACGCGCAGTTTGACGATGGTCGTGCCGCCGCGCACGGCGGCGAGGTGGGCGCCGACGCCGTGCTCGCCGAGCAGGCGTTGCAGCACGCCGGCGTCGGCGTCGTCGCCGGTCAGGCCAATCAGCGCCGCGCCCGCGCCGAGCGCGCGGACATTGACGGCGACATTGGCCGCGCCGCCCGGGCGCTCCTCAAACTGCTCGACATGCACGGCCTGCACCGGCGCCTCCGGCGAGATGCGCCGCGTCGCGCCGTGAAAGTAGCGGTCGATCATCACATCGCCGACCACCAGCAGCCGCGCGCGGCTGAAGTCGGGCGCGCCGCCCGCGCTCACCGCCCCGGCCACAACCCCGTCAGACAAAATCCAGCCACTCCGGGTGCGAGTTGTTTATCCCCACATCACCCCCTGACTGTGCCGGACGCGCGCCGCGATATCCGCAGGGACGCCGTAATCCTGTATGAAACTTTTGGCATATGATTTCCAGCCGTTCTGATAGTCTCTGCTCGTGTGGCGGATGTAGAAATCCATCTCGTCGGAGTTGAGAACGGGCAGCAGCGCGTCCAGATCTATGCCCGCCTTGGGTTTGACGCAATACCCGGAATAAAAGGTGTATTCGGGGGCGGTGCATTTCTGGAAATTCGGCCTCTTGTTCATGCCGGAGGTGATGAGCTTTTCACCGAATGTCTCGGTCAACCCGAACTCGCGGCCAAACGAATACCATCTGCCGGGGGCAAACTTCCCCTTGTCCCTTCCCAGCAGCAGCGCTTTGTGTCTGGCCATGTACCGATAGGCCATCGGAAACTGTTCCCTGAAACAGGCTTCCGCAATCAGCCGGCTGCCGACATACGGAAAGATGATAATCCGCTCTTTGGCGTCCTTTCCGTCTTTCATCAACGAAGCCTTGAGTATGGGGCGCGTGACGGCGGATTCTATTCTCACATCCCGCCCGTGCATGTCACGCGCGACCACCACGCCGGATTCTTCACTTTTCTTTTCCAGAATGAACACATCGTCGGCAAGCGTTTGTATGCCGACATGAATGTCCGCTATTTCTCCCAAGGGCCTGCCGCGCGACATAATGCGAGCGATTTTTCTCAAAGTCTTCTCGGACTCAAGCGTCCAGAGTTTTTCTGCGGGAAGGCTGGATACGGACACAAGCCCCTTGTTCACAATTCTTTTGCCGTCATAGCGGTATAACGCGAACTTTCCGCGCTTGCTGTTTTTGTGCAGGACAGTGATGAGCGAATAGGTTGTCGCGCCGTCGAATATCTGGTGTTCCCCGAAATCAATCAGGCACGCAATGCCATGCTGTTCCAGCATAAACCGGCGAAGCGACCGCCCCGCCATCGTCTTGGCATATGTGTTTGGCGTGATGTAACCGAGCCGCCCGCCGCGTTTCAGCAGGAACATGCCAATCTCGAAAAAGGCAATGTAAAGATCCGCGGATCCGTGATTTGCAAGCACCCAGTCCTTTTGCATCCGCTTCCTTCTCGCCTCGCCCAGATGCTGAATACGCACATATGGCGGGTTGCCGATTACGCAGTCAAAGCGCCCTTCATATCGCGCAAGAGATGCGCGGCTGGTGCTGTCCATGCAATGCAGATTCCATTTTATCCTGAACCGCTTCCCGGCGGCGGCCAAAGCGGCATCGAGCCGCCTGCTGCATTCCTCCAAAGCGCCGGCATCAATATCAAACCCGGTGATGTTTTCCAGCGCCCTGCGGCAATCCCTCGCCGGCAAGGCATCGCACACGCGCTCCACCAGGCGCGCCAAAAAAGCGCCGTCGCCGCACGACGGGTCGCATATTTTCATCGCCGGGTCATGACCCTGGACGGTGTTGTCCAGGATGAGGTCAACAACCCACTGCGGCGTATAAACAACGCCAAATTCCTTGTGCTTTCCAATCACGCTTTTTCCTCAATGCGTTTTTTCATGTTTCGCATAAAGTACGGCACCGAGAATTCTTTCTCCAGGGCCGCTCTCACGCTTTGGCTGATTTCCATTTCCGCCAGGTTCGCCGGTTCAATCCTGCGCACATCACTCAAGTCATCAAGCGGCAGAGACACCAGGCCGATTCCCATCGCATCCGGGCGGTGCGGATAATCGTCATCACACCCCAACTCCACATATTTCTTCAGATGCCGGTTCGATACGCGTTCTTCGCGGCCAATCTCTCCGCTTCTTTTGAAGTAAGGCAACACCGTCGGCAACACCATGAGATGCCCGAAAATTATATCATTGCGGCGGAGGTTCGCCGTTTCTCCCATCAAATTCTCAAGATAGTTGTTGGCGTTTTGCCTGAAATTGGAAGTGACGAATTTAATGCTGATGATAGCCATGGATGCGCCATCTCCTTTGGCAATCGAGACATCCACGGTTTTGTCGTAGTATTTCCCGGCAACTGTCTCCTCGCCATCTTGCTCATTCTTCCTGAGACTCTGCACCGCATATCCCTCACCCAGCGCGCTTTGCATTTCATCTGCAACCCACTGGTGAAGCGGGCGCAACTTCCGGCTGCTGCGCGAGCCATATGCAAGATATTGGGTATATGATTCCCGCACGGCCAGAATAAAACGATTTTCCAGTGCCGAATGCGGATTAACCCCGTCAGACAAAATCCAGCCACTCCGGGTGCGAGTTGTTGCGCCCGTGCACGACATCGAAGAACAGCGACTGCAAACGCTCGGTGACCGGGCCGCGGCCGCCGCCGCCGATGGCGCGGCCGTCGAGTTCGCGCACCGGCGTCACCTCGGCGGCGGTGCCGGTCATGAAGCATTCGTCGGCGATGTACACCTCGTCGCGCGTAATCCGCCGCTCGACCACTTCCAGCCCCTCGTCCTTCGCCAGTTGCAGCACCGTGCGCCGGGTGATGCCGTTCAGCGTCGCGTTCAGGTCGGGCGTGTGGATGGCGCCGCCGGCGACGATGAAGACATTCTCGCCGCTGCCCTCGGCGACATAGCCGTCGGTGTCGAGCATCAGCGCCTCGTCGCAGCCGGCGGCCAGCGCCTCCTGCAGCGCCAGCATTGAGTTGATGTAATGCCCGTTGGCCTTGGCCTTGCACATCGCGGTATTGACATGGTAGCGCGCGAACGACGAGGTCTTGACGCGAATGCCGCGCTGAATGTTCTCCTCGCCGAGATAGGTGCCCCACTGCCACACCGCGACGATGCAATGCACCTTCAGATTGTCGGCGCGCAAACCCATGCCTTCGGCGCCGTAGAAAACCATCGGCCTTAAATAGGCGCTGTCCAGGCCGTTCTTTTTCACCGCCTCGCGCTGCGCGGCGTTCAGTTCGTCCGGCGTGAACGGCATCCGGATGCCGACGATGGCGGCGGAATCAAACAGCCGCCGGGTGTGGTCTTTCAGCCGGAAGATGGCGGTGCCGTTGTCCGTGCGGTAGGCGCGAACCCCCTCGAAAACACCGGTGCCGTAATGCAGCGTGTGCGTCAGCACATGAACCTTCGCCTCGCGCCACGGCACGAATTCGCCGTCAAACCATATCCAGCCGTCGCGTTCGTCCATTTACAGAAACTCCTTTGCGTTGCGGGGCGCCAAAACGCGCCGGATTGCAGCAGAAATCCGGCGGCGCTTGACTTGCCGGCACTTATCAAGAATAATTCTCATTCCCATTATTATTTGTGCCGATGACAAGCCGACAACCCCATTATCATACAGCATTGGCCGCATTTGCGCTGTGCTGCGTGCTTGCGCCCGGCCCGGGCGGCGCCGAAGTGAATATCTACTCGGCGCGCCAGGAGCCGTTAATCAAGCCGCTGCTCGACCGCTTCAGCAAGCGGCGCGGCGTGAAGGTGCGCCTGGTGACCGGCAAGGCCGACGCGCTGCTTGCGCGCCTGAAACTTGAAGGCCGGGACAGCCCCGCCGATTTGCTGATCACCACCGACGCCGGGCGCCTCTACCGCGCAAAGGAAGCCGGCCTGCTGCAAGCGGTTGAATCCGAAACGCT
Source organism: Gammaproteobacteria bacterium (assembly GCA_007570905.1). Taxonomy (GTDB): domain Bacteria; phylum Pseudomonadota; class Gammaproteobacteria; order Poriferisulfidales; family Oxydemutatoraceae; genus Oxydemutator. The sequence continues at coordinate 2,569 of RKSI01000144.1, read as the reverse complement.
GAACGCGAACATTGCGCCGCGCTACCGCGACCCGCAAAACCACTGGTTTGGATTGTCGCTGCGCGCGCGCGCGATACTGGCGGTCGCCGGCAAGGCGGACACCGCGGCGCCGGCGCGCTATGAATCGCTGGCCGACCCGGTGTGGCGCGGGCGCATCTGCATCCGCTCGTCCGACAACATCTACAACCAGTCGCTGGTCGCCTCGATGATGCACGCCAACGGCGCCGACGCAACGCTGGCGTGGGCCAAGGGGCTGGTGGCCAATTTCGCCCGCCCGCCCGCCGGCGGCGACCGCGACCAGATACTGGCGGCGGCGGGCGGGCTGTGCGACATCGCGGTCGCCAACACCTATTACCTGGCGATGATGCTGCAAAGCGGCAACGCGGCGCAACGCGAGGCGGCGAAGAAAATCCGCGTGGTGTGGCCGAACCAGCGCGACCGCGGCGTGCACATCAACATCAGCGGCGCCGGTGTGACGCGCGCGGCGAAACACCGCGAAGATGCGGTGGCGCTGCTGGAATACCTGGCCGGCGCCGACGCGCAGCGCTGGTACGCCGAGGCCAACAACGAATACCCGGTGCTGGACGGCATCGCGCCCGGCGCCGTGCTGCAAGCGTGGGGCGAGTTCAAGGCCGACGACATCAACCTTGAATTGCTGGGGCGGCTGAACCGCGACGCGGTGGAGTTGACCAACCGCGCCGGCTGGCGCTGACCATGGCCGCCGTCGCGACACCGCGCAGCGCCATCGGCGCCGGTTTCAGCGCGCTGCATACCGGCGCGCGCATTGCATCCACGCTGATACTGCTGCCGGTCGCGGCGCTGGCGGTTTGCGTGTTCCTGCCGAGCGGCGGCGTGTGGCCGCATCTGCTGGAAACCACGCTCGGCCTTTACCTGAAAGACTCGGCGCTGTTGGCCGCGGGCGTGGTGCTCGGCGCGGCGGTCATCGGCGGCGGCGGCGCGTGGCTTTGCACCGTGTGCGACTTTCCGGGGCGGCGCTTCCTTGAATGGGCGCTGATACTGCCGCTGGCGTTTCCGGCCTACATCATCGCCTACACCTACACCGGCATGCTCGACTACGGCGGCTGGCTGCACCAGCGCCTCGGCGCGCAGGCGCTGCCGTCCATCCGCTCGATGGGCGGCGGCATCGCGGTGCTGAGCCTGGTGCTTTATCCGTACCTTTACCTGCTGGTGCGCGCGACGCTGTTGCAGCAATCCGCCAGTCTGGTCGAGGCGGCGCGCACATTGGGGTTCGGCGCGTGGCGGACTTTCGCGCAACTGATGCTGCCGGTGGCGCGCCCGGCGATTGCGGCGGGGGCGGCGATTGTCGCCATGGAAACGCTGTCGGACTACGCCACCGTCAAGCACTTCGGCATACAGACTTTCAGCGTCGGCGTGCTCCGCACCTGGTTCGGCCTTGACAGCCTGGTCGGCGCGGCGCAGTTGTCCACGCTGCTGCTGTTCTTCACTGCCGGCCTGGTCGCGTGCGAACGGCTGGCGCGGCGGCGCGCCGGTTATTACAACGCCGGCCAGCGCGAGGCGCTCGGCGCGGTTTATCCGCTGCGCGGCGCGCGCGCATGGGCCGCCACCGCCGCCTGCGCGCTGCCGGTGACGCTCGGCTTCGCGCTGCCGGCGGCGCAACTGGCGGCGTGGGCGTGGCCCGCGCGCGGCGCGGTTTTCAGCGGCGATTACCGCGAACTCATCGCCAACACGCTGCTGCTCGGCGCAGGCGCGGCGCTGGCGACCGCCGCCGTCGCGGTGCTGCTGGCCTACGCGCGGCGGCGGCGCCCGCGCGACCGCCTCGGCTGGCTGCACCGCGCGGCGACTTTCGGCTACGCGGCGCCGGGCGTGGTCGTCGCCGTCGGCGTGATGCTGGTGTGCACGACGCTGGAGAAGGCGGCGGGCGCGGGCGCCGCGCTCGCCGGCATCGCGTCGCCGGGGCTGTTTCTGAGCGGCACGCTGTTCATCCTGTATTTCGCGTACACCACGCGCTTTCTGACGCTCGGCTTCAACAGCGTAGAAACCTCGCTGCTGAAAGTGTCGCGCAACATGGATTACGCGGCGGCGACGCTGCGCGCGTCCGGCGGCGAGACGCTGCGCGCAATCCACCTGCCGATGATACGCACCGGCCTGCTGACGGCGATGCTGCTGGTGTTCGTGGATGTCATCAAGGAACTGCCGGCGACGCTGGTGCTGCGCCCGTTTGATTTCAACACGCTCGCGGTGCGCGCCTACGAGATGGCTTCCAACGAGCAACTGCCGGGCATAGCGCTGCCGTCGCTGACTATCGTCGCGGCGGGGTTGCTGCCGCTGACGCTGCTGGCGCGGCGCATCGCGCGCCGCCCGGCGCGCACGCTGATGCGGCGATGACGGCGCCGCTGTCCATTGAGAGCGTCAGCGCCGATGTCGGCGGGGCCGCGCCGCGCCGCGTTGTCGAGCGCGTCTCGCTGCGCCTTGACGCCGGGCGCATCGGCTGCCTGCTGGGGCCGAGCGGCGGCGGCAAGACGACGCTGCTGCGCTGCGTCGCCGGTTTCCACCGCATCAGCGAGGGCGTCATCCGCCTCGGCGGCGC
>RKSI01000138.1 GCA_007570905.1 Gammaproteobacteria bacterium | reverse complement strand
TTGAAGCGCGAATACCGGCGTTATTACCCGGCGGGCGAGGTGTCGGCGCACATCATCGGCGTAACCGACATTGACGACACCGGCATAGAGGGCATGGAAAAAGCCTACAACGATGTGCTGCGCGCCACGCCCGGCGCCAAGCGCGTCGTGCGCGACCTGTATTCGCGCAGCATCAAGGATCTCGGCCTGGTGCGCGCGCCGCGCTACGGGCGCGACCTGGAACTGAGTTTCGACCAGCGCATTCAATACCAGGCATACCGCGCGCTGAAAAAGGCGATGGCGGTGCACGCCGCCAGGGCCGGTTCGGTCGTGGTTCTTGACACGCGCAGCGGCGAGGTGCTGGCCGCCGTCAACCAGCCGTCGTTCAACCCCAACGAGCGCGGCGGCTACCGCCCCGGCGAACGCCGCAACCGCGCCGTGATTGACCTGCTGGAACCCGGCTCCACCATCAAGCCGCTGATTGTCGCGGCGCTGATTGACGGCGGCTACGCCGCGCCCGGCGCCGTCATAGAGACCTCGCCCGGCTATTACCAAATCATGCGCAACAAGATAGTGGAGGACATCCGCGACTTCGGGCGCCTGGATCTGTCGGGCATCCTCGTCAAGTCCAGCAATGTCGGCATCAGCAAGGCGGTGCTGAAAATGCCGGCGGAGGCGCTGTGGCGCGTGCTCGACCGGCTCGGCTTCGGCCACATTCCGGGCACCGGGTTTCCGGGCGAGGCCGGCGGCACGCTGCGCTACCACACCGACTGGCACCGCATCGAGCAGGCGGTGATGGCGTACGGCTACGGCGTGTCGCTGTCGCCGCTGCAACTCGCGCACAGTTACACCGCGCTCGCCAACGACGGCTGGCAGCCGAGTTTGAGTTTCCTGAAAGGCAATCCGCACCTTGAAAAGCGCCGCGTGTTCAAGCCGCAAACGGCGCGCAGCGTGCGCGCGATGCTGACGCGCGTCGTCGGCGACGGCGGCACCGGCCAACTCGCCAAGGTGCGCGGCTTCACCACCGCCGGCAAGACCGGCACCATCCGCAAGTCGGTGCGCGGCGACGGCGAAGAGACCGATTATCTGTCGCTGTTCGCCGGTTTCGCGCCGGCGTCGGCGCCGCGCCTGATTGCCGTCGTCGTCATCGACTCGCCGACGCGCGGCGGCTACTACGGCGGCCAGGTCGCGGCGCCGGTGTTTGCCAGGGTCATGTCGGAATCGCTGCGCCTGCTGAACATCGCCGACGACGAACACCCCGCGGGTGATTTCGCCGCGGTCGCCGGGAGCGGGGGCTGACGCCGTGCCGGGCGGAGTGCCGCTGCCGATGCTGCTCGACGGCCTTGCCGACGCGCGGCGCGCGCGCGATGTGCGCGTGACCGGCGTTGCAAATTACAGCCGCAATGTGCGCGCCGGTGATTTGTATCTGGCGCTGCAAGGGTCGCACGCGCACGGCATGGACTTTGTGCCGGAAGCGGTGCGCCGCGGCGCCAACGCGGTGGCGTGGGAAGGCGCGGGCGGCGCGCCCGCAGCGCCCGCCGTGCCCGCTGTGCCGATGGTGCGGGTGGACGGCTTGCGCGGCAAGGTCGGCGTGATTGCCGGGCGTTTCTTCGGTCATCCGTCGCGCGAGTTGTCGGTGGTCGCCGTCACCGGCACCGACGGCAAGACTTCGGTCAGCCATTTCATCGCCGAGGCGCTGTCGCTGTCGGGGCGGCGCTGCGGTTTGATCGGCACGCTGGGACACGGCGAGTTCGGACGCCTCGCGCCGGGCGTCAACACCACGCCCGACGCGCTCGAGATGAACCGCGAGATGCGCCGCCTGCGCGACGCCGGCATCCGTCATGTCGTGCTTGAAGCGTCGTCGCACGGCCTGGATCAGGGGCGCTTGAACGGCCTGGATGTGGACATCGCGGTGTTCACCAATTTGGGCGCCGACCATTGCGATTATCACGGCTCGCTTGAACAATACGCGGCGGCGAAGAAGCGTTTGTTCATGATGCCGGGCCTTGATTGCGCGGTCATCAACCGCGACGACGACTACGCCGCGCAGTTGATGGCGGCGTGCCGGCCCGAAACGCGCGTCATCAGCGTCTCGGAAAAATCGGACGCGGCGGATGTGTTCATTGCAAAGACAACAACCACGGCGGACGGCCTGCACATTGAAGCGCGCGCAGGCGGCGCCGCGGTGTCAATGCGCGCGCCGCTGTTCGGGCGTTTCAACGCCGCCAACCTGGGCGCCGCGCTGGCGGCGCTGACCGCCGCAGGCGTCGGCGCGCGCGAGGCGGCGTCGCTGCTGTCGCGCGTGCATCCGGTGCGCGGGCGCATGCAGCGTTTCGGCGGCGGCGCGGCGCCGGTCGTCGTGCTGGATTACGCGCACACGCCGCAGGCGCTGGAAAAGGCGCTGGCCACCTGCCGCGAACTCGGCGCCGCGCGCCTTGCCTGCGTGTTCGGCTGCGGCGGCGAACGCGACCGCGCCAAGCGCCCGCTGATGGGCGCCGCCGCCGCGCGCCAGGCCGACCGCGTCGTCGTAACCGACGACAATCCGCGCGGCGAAGACCCCGACGCCATCGTCTCCGACATCCTGTCGGCGGTGGAAGACCGGCGCAATGTGGAAGTCGTGCGCGACCGCGCGCGCGCGATTGAAGCCGCCGTCGCCGACGCCGGCGCCGGCGACATCGTGCTGGTCGCGGGCAAGGGCCACGAGACGCGCCAACTGGTCGCAGGCCAGTCGCTGCCGTTTGACGACGCCGAAGTGATACGGCGCGCATTGGGGGCGCGCGGATGAGTTGGGTTAATCTGCGCGAGATTGCGAATCTCGCAAGCGGCGTCGCGCACGGCGAGGATGTGCTGATAGAAAGCGTCTCAATAGACAGCCGCACGCTGAAACCGGGCGCTCTTTATATCGCGGTGCGCGGCGAGCGCCATGACGGGCATGATTTTGTCGCCGCCGCCGCCGCCGCCGGCGCCGCCGCGGTGATGGTCGCAAAGCCGGCGGACGCGCCGCTGCCGCAAATACGGGTGGACGACACGCTGAAAGCGATGACGCGCCTCGCCGGCAAATGGCGGCGCCGGATGCGGGCGCTGATTATCGGCGTCACCGGCAGCAACGGCAAGACGACGACGCGCGAGATGCTGGCGTCGATTCTGTCGCGCAACAACCGCACGGTGGCGTCGGCGGGCAACCTTAACAACCACATCGGCGTGCCACTGACCTTGCTGTCGCTGCGTCCTGAACATGAAATCGGCGTCGTCGAGATGGGCGCCAACCACCCCGGCGAGATTAGCCGCCTGTGCGAGATTGCGCGCCCCGACATCGGCGTCGTGCTGAACGCGGCGCCGGCGCACATAGAGGGTTTCGGCAGTCTCGACGGCGTCGCCCGCGCCAAAGGCGAGTTGTTTGAATCGCTGCCGCGCGCGGGCGCCGGCGTCATCAACCGCGACGACGCCTATTGCGATTACTGGCGCCACCTGCTGACCGGGCGGCGCGTGCTGTCGTTCGGTTTTTCCGACCAGGCAGACTTTCGCGCGCGCCTGCGCGACGACGGCGGCGCCGAGTGTCTGTTTGACGGCGCCGCGCGCGAGTGCCGCCTGCAACTGCCCGGCAAACACAACATCATGAACGCGCTGGCCGCCGCCGCAGCCGCCCACGCCGCGGGCGTCGCGGGCGACGACATCGTCGCCGGCCTTGAGGCGGTGCGCCCGGTCGCCGGCAGGCTGCAAAGCCTGCCCGGCGTCAACGGCCTGCATTTGATAGACGACACTTACAACGCCAACCCCGGTTCGCTCGCCGCCGCGCTGGATGTGCTGGCCGAATGTCCCGGCAAAAGATGGCTGGCGCTCGGCGACATGGCCGAATTGGGGCCGGAGTCGGCGGCGATGCACGCCGACGCCGGCTCGCGCGCGAAGACCGCCGGCGTCGCGCGGCTGTTCGCCGTCGGCGGCGAGGCCGCCGAGGCGTGCGCGCGTTTCGGCGACGGCGCCGAGCGGTTTCCGTCGGTCGAGGCGCTGGCCGCGGCGATTGCGGAACAGGCGGCTGACGATGTGTATCTTCTGGTCAAGGGTTCGCGCTCGGCGCGGATGGAACGGCTGGTGGCGGCGCTGCGCCCCGCCGCCGCGGAGATGCCGCAATGCTGATGCAACTCGCCGAATGGCTGGCGCCGGCTGTCAGCGGCTTCAACCTGTTTCAATACATCACCTTTCGCGGCGTGATGGCGGCGATTACCGCGATGCTGATGAGTCTGGCGCTGGGGCCGCCGGTTATCGCGGTGCTGAAAAAGATGAAAGTCGGGCAGAGCATCCGCCGCGAAGGGCCGAGTTCGCATTATTCCAAGAGCGGCACGCCGACGATGGGCGGCGTGTTGATGATACTGACCATCGTGCTGACGACGCTGCTGTGGGCCGACATTTCCAACCGCTACATCGCCGCCGCGCTGCTGACGACGCTGGCGTTCGCCGCCATCGGCGGCGCCGACGATTACCTGAAACTGCGCCGCAACGGGCGCGGCCTGACCATCGGCGGCAAGTTCTTCTGGCAGGCCGCCGCCGGGCTTGCGCTTGCGGTGATGGTGTACAACGGCGCGTCAAGGCCGGAGGAATTGCAGTTGATCGTGCCGTTTGTCAAGGATGTGGTGGTGGATATGGGGCCGTGGTTTGTGCTGCTGGCGTGGCTGACGGTGGTCGGCGCCAGCAACGCGGTTAATCTCACCGACGGCCTCGACGGCCTCGTGGTGCTGCCGGCGGCGCTGATTGCGGTGGCGCTGAGCGTCTTTGCCTACACCAGCGGCCATGTCAATTTCGCGCAATACCTGGCGATGCCGCATTTGCCGCAGGCCGGCGAACTGGTGATTTTCTGCGGCGCGCTGGCCGGCGCCGCGCTCGGCTTTTTGTGGTTCAACACATACCCGGCGCAGGTGTTCATGGGCGATGTCGGCGCGCTGTCGCTGGGCGCGGCCATCGGCATGGTCGCGGTGCTGGTGCGCCAGGAACTGGTGCTGGTCATCATGGGCGGCGTGTTCGTGATTGAGACGCTGTCGGTCATCATTCAGGTCGCGTCGTTCAAGTCCACCGGGCGGCGCATTTTCAGGATGGCGCCGCTGCATCATCACTTTGAATTGCGCGGCTGGCCGGAGCCGCGCGTCATCGTGCGTTTCTGGATTGTCAGTTTGCTGCTGGTGCTGGTCGGGCTGGCGACGCTGAAGATCAGGTGACGGCGGTGGCGCACAGGACTGAAACCATGGCTGAAGCAGCGGCTGAAACGATGGCCGCGCCGCTGGCCGAACCGATACCGGCGGGGCACAAGGCGCTGATAGTCGGCCTCGGCGCCACGGGGCTGTCGGCGGCGCGTTTTCTGCACAAGCGCGGCGTCGCCTTCGCCGTTACCGACGACCGCGAATCGCCGCCGGCCTACGACGACCTGATGGCGCTTGACGGCAACGCGGCGGTGTACCTCGGCGGCTTTGACGACGCGCGTTTCAGCGAGGCCGACGCCATCATCATAAGCCCCGGCGTGCCGCTGAAAACGCCGGCGGTGTCGCGCGCCGCCAGTTGCGGCAAGCCGGTCATCGGCGACATTGAATTGTTCGCGCGCTGCGTCGCGCCGGGCGCGGTCGTCGCCATCACCGGCTCCAACGGCAAGAGCACCGTCACCGCGCTGCTGGCGGAGATGGCCGCCGCCGCCGGCGTGCGCGCCGCCGTCGGCGGCAACCTCGGGCGGCCCGCGCTGGACTTGCTGGAAGACGACGCGGCGGTCTATATCCTTGAATTGTCGAGTTTCCAACTGGAGACGACTTTCTCGCTGCAGCCGCTGGCGTCGGTGGTGCTGAATGTCAGCGCGGACCATCTCGACCGCTACGACAGCGCCGCCGATTACCTGCGCGCCAAACTCGGCGTGCACCGCAACAGCAAGACCGTCGTCGTCAACCGCGCCGAATCGTTCGCGGTGGAGGCCGGCGCCGCCGAGGTCGTCGGCTTCGGCCTGGACGAGGGCGCGCCCGGGCATTTCGGCGTTGTCGGCGTCGGTGCGCGCCGCGCCATCGCCTGCGGCGCGCAGGCGTGGATGAGTTGCGGCGATGTGCCGCTGCCCGGCGACAGCGGCGTGCTGAATGTGCAGGCGGCGTTCGCGCTTGGCCGCGCGATGGGCCTGCCGCGCGATGTGATGGTCGCCTGCGCGCGCGGGTTTCGCGGCCTCGCGCACCGGATGCAATATCTGGGCAGTCTCGACGGCGCCGACTGGTTTGACGATTCCAAGGCGACCAATGTCGGCGCCGCGGTGTCCGCGCTGGCCGCGGCGCCGGCCAAGGCCGTGGTCATTTGCGGCGGCGACGGCAAGGGCGCCGACTTCGCCGCGTTCGGCGACGCGCTGGCGAAGCGCGCGCGCGCCGTCGTGCTGCTCGGGCGCGACGCCGCCGCGATTGAGCGCGCCGTCGGCGGGCGCGTGGCGTGCGCCGCCGCCGCCGACATGCGCGGCGCGGTGCGCGAGGCGCGCAAGGCGGCGCAGCCGGGCGACCGCGTGCTGCTGTCGCCGGCGTGCGCCAGTTTTGATTTGTACAGCGATTACGCGGCGCGCGGCGACGCCTTCGCCGCGGCTTTCCGGGAGTTGCGCTGATGGCGGGTTTCGCCGACCTGTGGCTGGCGGACAACGGCGCGCGCGCGCAGGCGCCGTGGGTGGACGGCAAGGCGCTGCTGTGCGTGCTGGCGCTGCTGGCGCTGGGTTTTGTGATGGTAACCTCGTCGTCGCTGGAGATTGCCGCGCGCGACCTCGGCAACCCGCTGCACTTTCTTGAGCGCCGCGCCGTATATGCGGCGGCGGGCGTGCTGTGCGCGGCGGTCGCGTATTTCATCGCGCCGTCGTCGGTGTTTCGCGTCGGCGGCTGGCTGATGGCGCTGTCGCTGCTGCTGCTGGTGGTGGTGCTGCTGCCCGAAGTCGGCAGGACGGTGCACGGCAGCCGCCGCTGGATCGGCTTTGGCGGCATGACCTTTCAGCCGTCGGAGTTCGTCAAACTGGCGCTGGTGATTTACCTCGCGGGCTACATCGCGCGGCGCAACGATGAATTGCGCGCGACCACATCGGCGTTCGTCAAGCCGATGCTGATGGTCGTGCTGATTGGTTTTCTGCTGCTGCTGCAGCCGGACTACGGCACCGCCGCGCTGATGGCGGCGGTGGCGTTCTCAATGCTGTGGATAGCCGGCGTCAAGCTGCGCTGCTTTTTCTCGTTTGTGCTGGTGTTCGGCTCGGCGCTGGCGCTGCTGGCGGTGTCGTCGCAGTACCGCTGGCGCCGCATCGTCGCCTTCGTCGACCCGTGGCGCGACCCGTTCGACAGCGGCTACCAACTCACGCAGTCGCTGATTGCCATCGGCAGCGGCGGCTGGAGCGGCGCCGGCCTCGGCAACAGCGTGCTGAAATTGTTTTACCTGCCGGAGGCGCACACCGATTTTATCTTCTCGGTCATCGCCGAGGAACTCGGCTTCATCGGCGTGTGCCTGATGATTGCGCTGTTCTGGCTGCTGGTGCAGCGCTGCTTCGCCATCGGCGCGCGCGCGCGGCGCGAGGAGTTGATTGAGGGCGCGTATTTCAGTTACGGCATCGGCGTCTGGTTCGGCTTGCAGGCGTTCGTCAATATGGCGGTGGCGATGGGCATGCTGCCGACCAAGGGAATCACGCTGCCGTTCATCAGCGTCGGCGGCAGCAGTCTGGTGG
>RKSI01000045.1 GCA_007570905.1 Gammaproteobacteria bacterium | reverse complement strand
GGTCAATTCGCGCAGGAAAAAGCGCGCCCGGCGCGGGTAGTCAAAGCCCAGCGTGACCAGCGTGTCAAACACCGGAAAGCCGCCGGTGATGCGCCCGTAGTAGGTCTCGACGCCGATGATGGAGAGGATGATCTCCGCCGGCACGCCGAAGCGCCTGGCCGCGCGCTCCAGCGTCTCGCGGTGCGCGCGCCAGTAGCGCACGCCGGCGCGCACCCGCTCGCGGGTCAGGAAGATGTCGCGGTAGGCGTGCCACGGTTTCGCCTCCGCCGGGCGGTCCATCGCCTCGATGGCGTCTTCGCGTTTTTCGGCGCCGCGGAACAGTTGTTCAAGCGCGTCGCGCTCGAAGGAATAACGCGAGACCATCTCGCCGATGAAGAACTGCACCCGTTCGCGCTCGTGGTACGGCTGCGCCGCAACCGGCGCGGCGAAGGCCGACACAGCGGCAAGCGCCGCGCACGCCGCGGCGCGGATTGCGGTGGTGATGAAACTTCTCATCCGGAATTCAGTGTCACAAGCGGCGCGGGAGGGCGCAGGCAAGCGGGCAAATTGACAGGTCGCCCGGCGCTTGTCAACCGCCCTACACTATCCCCCTTCTCATCATCGGGCGGTAGGTGGAAATCGCCATCAGAATACCGAACGACGCCAGCAGCGTCGCCGCCGAGGTGCCGCCGTAGCTGAGCAGCGGCAGCGGCACGCCGACGACCGGCAACAGGCCGCTGACCATCGCCAGGTTGACCAGCACATAGACGGCGAACGAGAAAGTCAGGCTGCCGGCCAGCAGGCGGCTGAACTGGTCCGCCGCCGACACCGCAATCATCATGCCGCGCACGACGATGCCGAGATAAACCGCGAGCAGCACGCAAACGCCCATAAAGCCGAATTCCTCGGCGAACACCGCGAACACGAAGTCGGTCGAGCGCTCCGGCACGAAGCCGAGGTGCCCTTGGGTGCCGTTCATCCAGCCCTTGCCCCACAGCCCGCCGCCGCCGATGGCGATCTTCGACTGAATGATGTGATAACCGGCGCCCAGCGGGTCGCTTTGCGGGTCGAGAAACACCAGCACGCGCTGGCGCTGGTATTCGCGCAGCGAGTTCCAGATGAACGGCGCGGCGGCCATCGCGCCGGCCAGTATCAGCGCAATCCAGCGGTATTGCAGGCCGGCCAGAAAGATAACGAACAGCCCGGAAACCGCGACCAGAAAGGCGGTGCCCAGGTCCGGCTGCAACAAAATCAGCGCCGCCGGCATCGCCAGCAGCACAAACGCGAGCGCCGTTCTTGAAAAGCCGGGGCGGTCGGCGGCGCTGCCGGCCAGCAGCGCGCACAGCAGCATCGGCGTCGCTATTTTCAGCAGTTCAGACGGCTGGAAACGCACCAGGCGGATGTCGAGCCAGCGCTGCGCACCCTTGATGACCTCGCCCGCGAACAGCACCACCAGCAGCAGCACCAGGCCGCCGAGGTACAGCGCCGGCACCCAGCGCTGCCAGGCGTGCACCGGCACCGACGCCAGCGCGAACATCAGCGCGAAGCCTATCAACAGCCGAACCAGTTGGCGTTCAATCAGTTCGGCGTCGCCGCCCGCCGAACTGACAAGCGCCATCACGCCGATAAGCGCCAGCGCCAGCAGCAGAAACAGCAACGGGTAATCCACCCGCACCAGGCGCAGCAGTCGGGCAAACCGGTATGCGTGCGCCATCAGCCGGAGGCGTGCAGCGAGAATTGCGCGCGCAGCAGGCCGAAATACACATCGAGCAGTTTGCGCGCAATCGGCGCCGCGGTGCGCGCGCCGCTGCCGCCGTGCTCGACGACGACGGCGACGGCGATTTCCGGGTTTTCCACCGGCGCGAACGCGATGAACATCGCGTGGTCTTCCAGTTTGCTGCCGGGTTCCAGTTCTTCTTTCTCGCCGCCGTAGCGCACATCCTCCTTGATTTCCCTTACCTGCACGGTGCCGGTCTTGCCGGCGGCGACATAGTCCATGCCGCGGCTGATGCGGTAGGCGGTGCCGTTGGGCCTGTGGATGACCGCGTTCATCGCGTCAATCACATAATCCCAGTGTTCGGGCGGGCTTGCGATGACGCGCTTGCGCTCGGCCACCGGCAGCGGCCTCCACAGGCCGGTGTCGGACTGGCGCACCGCCTTGACCAGGCGCGGCACGACGCGCTCGCCGCGGTTCGCCAGCACCGCCGCCATCGCCGCCATCTGCAGCGGCGTCGCCAGCATGTAGCCCTGGCCGATGCCGGCGATGATGGTCTCCGCCGGGAACCACGCCTGCCCCAGCGCCTCGCGCTTCCACTGCGGCGACGGCACGATGCCGGACAACTCGGCGGTGGTGTCCACGCCGGTCGGCCTGCCGAGGCCGAAGTCCTCGAGAAACAGCGCCAGCCGGTTGATGCCGAGGCGGTGCGCGGTGTCATAAAAGAACACATCGCACGACTGGACGATGGCGGTGTTCATGTTGATCCAGCCGTGCCCCTCCTCGCGCCAGTCGTGGTAGCGGCGCGAGTAGCCGGGCAACTGGTAATACGGGCCGGCGAAGATTTTGCGCTGCATGTCGCCGACATGGTTGTGCAGCGCCGCCAGCGCCACCATCGGCTTGATAATGGAACCGGGCGGATACTGCCCCGACACCGCGCGGTTGAAGAACGGCTTGTCCGGGCTGTTCAGCAGGCGGCGGTAGCGCTCGCGCGAAAAACTTCCCGAAAACAGGTTCGGGTCGAACGACGGCTTGCTCACCAGCGTCAGCACATCGCCGCTGCGCGGGTCGAGGGCGACGACGGCGCCGTCGTGGTCGCCGAGCGCCGAATACGCCTGCTCTTGCAGCGCCGTGTCTATCGTCAGCATCACATCGCTGCCCGGGCGCGGCTTGCTGCCGCCGATGGTGCGTATCAGGTGGCCGCCGGCGTTGACCTCGACGCGGCGAAACCCGGGCAGGCCGTGGAGTTCGCGCTCATAATGGTTTTCAATGCCGGTCTTGCCGACATGCCGGGCGCCGCGGTAACGCCGCTGGTCGAGCGCCGCCAGGTCGTCGCGGCTGATGGCGCCGACATAGCCGATGGCGTGCGCGAACAACTCGTCGTAGGGGTAGTGGCGCACCAGCCGCCCGACCACATCGGCGCCGCGCAGGTGGTGGCGCAGCACCGCGAAACGCGCGACTTCCTCCTCGCTGAGGCGCGTGCGCAACTCGATGCTGCGGGTAAAGCCGCCGGCGCGCAGCGCCTTGCGGAAGCGCCGCAAGTCGTCGTCGCCGACTTCAACGACGGCGCGCACCTGGCGCAGCAGCGCGTCCATGTCGGCGACCAGCGACGGCGTGATCTCCAGACTGTACACGGTGCGGTTGTCGGCCAGCAGCAGCCCGCTGCGGTCGTAAATCAGGCCGCGCGGCGGCGGCGACGGTATCAGGCTGAGGCGGTTCTCGTCCGACAGCGTGCGGTAGTGGCCGTGTTCGGTTACTTGCAGCGTGAACAGGTGAAACGCCAGCGCCGCCACCAGCGCCAGCATCACCAGCGCGGCGACGCGCGTGCGCCGCATAAACAGCAACTGGCGCGCGCGCTCGCTCACGCCGTGGCGCCCTGCGCCGCGCCGGCGCAGCGGCGCACGCTGTCGAGGATCTCGGCGCGGGCCTTGTCGGCGCCGAGCCAGCCCTCGACCTTGACCCACTTGCCCGGCTCGAGTTTCTTGTAGTTCTCAAAGAAATGCACCATCTGGTCCACCAGGTTGTCCGGCAGTTGCGCGACGCTGTCAACCTCGTCATAGCCGCCGTTCATGCCGCGCACCGGCAGCGCGACGATTTTCAGGTCGCGCCCGGACTCGTCGCTCATGTCAAGCGCGTCAATCGGGCGGCACGGCAACACGCAGCCGACCGCGACCGGCACCGGCGTGATGACCAGCACATCCAGCGGGTCGCCGTCTTCCGACAGCGTGTTCGGCACAAAGCCGTAGTTCGCCGGGTAATACATCGGCACATTGATAAAGCGGTCCACCAGCACCGCGCCGCTTTTCTTGTCCACCTCGTACTTGACGGGCGCGGCGTGCGCCGGAATCTCGATGACGACATTCAGGACATCGGGAACCGGGTCACCGGGCGGCAACCTGTCAAGGTGCACCGCCGCTACTCCTTCGCGCCGGCGACGGCATCGTCCACCATCTTCTGCAACTCGCCGCTGGCGGCCAGTTCCAGCGTGATGTCGCAGCCGCCGACCAGTTCGCCGTTGATGTACAACTGCGGAAAGGTCGGCCAGTCGGCGTAACCCGGCAGACCCTCGAAAATCTCGTGGTCGAGCAGCACATTGACATAGACAAACTTGTGCCCGCACTGCTTCAACGCCTCCGCCGCGCGGCTTGAAAACCCGCACTGCGGCAACTGCGGCGTCCCTTTCATGTAGATGACAACCGGATTGCCTTCCACCTGCCTTCTGATGCGCTCCATCACATCCATTTCAGCCTCCTTTGTTCTTCTGTGCCAAAAAGGGGCCTAATTTACCACAACCGGCGGGGCGGCGGCCAATTCCGCGCAAGCCGGCGGCATTCGGCGCTGTGGTCCCGGCATTGCAGGCGTCCATCCTGCAGGGTGTGGACACCGGGCTATCTTGTGTATAATGTACATAATTATGAGCATTTGGAAAGAAATGGCGACTAGCAGGCGTTCCATCGCGGAAGTCCGCCGCGACTTGCCGAAACTGGTGCGCGAAGCGGAAAGCGGCAAGCCGGTGGAACTGACCCGTCACGGCAAACCGGTTGCGGTGCTGATTGGCCGGCGGAGTCTGGAGCGGATTGTTTCCGACCAGCGCAGATTCACGGAAGCCTACAAGGACTTCACCGGCAAAACCAATCTCGCCGAACTTGCGCTTGACCCGGATGAGTTGTTCGCAAATGTGCGCGACAAGACACCGGGGCGCAATGTCCGTCTGTGATTCGTGAGATACCTGCTGGACACCAACATCATCTCGGAGCCGCTGCGCCCCAGGCCGGCGCCGGGAATCATGCGGCGGTTGTGCGAGCACGAGGAAGACATCGCGATTGCGGCCCCGGTCTGGCACGAGTTGCGGTTTGGCTGCCTGCGGCTGGCCCGGTCAAAGCGCAAACAGGCGGTTGAACGCTACCTTGAAGAGGTGGTGCTGGCCAGTTTCCCGGTGATTGAATACGACCGCGCCGCCGCAGACTGGCATGCGGGCGAACGCGCGCGCCTGACAGCCACAGGCGGCACACCGCCGTTTGTTGACGGCCAAATCGCGGCGATTGCCTTTGTTCACGAGATGACGCTGGTGACATCCAACACGCGCGACTTTCGGGGGTTTCAGGGACTGAAGGTGCAAAACTGGGCGTGAGGGCTGGCGCCGAGGACGGCGGAAATGCCAAACCCCTGCTGAACCGCCTTCATTTTCCGGGCTTTTCCGCCAATTCAGACTTATTTGGCCCAAGCACTAAATTTAGACAAAAGACTAAATTTAGTCTTTGCACTAAATTTGTCTAAATTGGCGGGCATGCTGGATTTGCAGCGCTGTATCATGCAAGCCGCTATGAAAAACACCCTGTCCCGCCCCGAACAAATCACCCGCCGGGTGCGCGCGTGGTGTCGGGAACTGGGGTTTGACGGCGTCGGGTTCGCGCACACGCGACTGGAGAAATACGAGGCGCGGCTGATGGAGTGGCTGGACGGCGGGATGCACGGCGAGATGCATTACATGGCCGCGCACGGCGACAAGCGCAGCCGCCCGGCGCAACTGGTGGAAGGAACCGTCAGCGTCATCTCGGTGCGGATGAACTACCTGGCCGATGCCGCCGACCCGTGGCGGGTGCTGGAACAGCCGTGCCTCGGTTATGTGTCGCGTTACGCGCTTGGGCGCGATTATCACAAACTGATGCGCAAGCGGCTGCAAGCGCTGGCGACGCGGATGGAGCGCGCGTTCGGGCCGTTCGGCTACCGCGCCTTTGTGGACAGCGCGCCGGTGCTGGAAAAGCCGCTGGCCGAGCAGGCCGGCCTCGGCTGGATCGGCAAGCACACCAATTTGATTAACCGCGCATCCGGCTCGTGGTTTTTCCTCGGCGAACTTTACACGACGCTGCCGCTGCCGCCTTCGGCGCCGCAAAGCGACCACTGCGGGCGCTGCCGGCGCTGCATTGACATCTGCCCGACGCAGGCCATCGTCGCGCCGTACCGCCTGGACGCGCGGCGCTGCATTTCGTATCTGACCATTGAACTGAAAGGCTCCATCCCGGTTGAGTTGCGCCCGCTGATGGGCAACCGCATATACGGCTGCGACGACTGCCAGTTGGTGTGCCCGTGGAACCGCTTCGCGCGGCTTTCCGGCGAAAGCGACTTTCGCCCGCGCCGCGGTCTTGACGGCGCCGCGCTGCTGGAATTGTTTGGCTGGGACGAGCGCCAATTCAGGCGCAAACTGGCCGGTTCGCCGATTCGCCGCATCGGTCATGAACGCTGGCAGAGAAACATCGCCGTCGCGCTCGGCAACAACGACTATTCGCCGGACATCGCCGCCGCGCTGGACAAGAAACGCGACGACCCGTCACCGCTGGTGCGCGAACATGTACGCTGGGCGCTGCAAGAGATGGAGCGCAAACGCCGCGCGCCCGGCGCACCCGGTGCAAAGCGCGGCGATTAGCCGCCCCGCTTGCGGCGGCGGCGCGCCAGACCTTGCCCAGGCCTTGCACCGCGCCCGGCCCTGCCGCAGTCAGCCGCCCGCTTGCGGCGGCAATGCGCCAAGTCCGCTGAAGCCCGCGCCGCAATCCATCCCGCCGCGTCAGCCGCCCCACTCGCGGTAGCGGCGCGCCAAACCCCGTGTTGAGGCGTCGCCGCCGACATCGGCGCCGGATTGCAGTGCGCGGTGGATGCCGCGCGCCAGCGTCTTGCCGGCCTCGACGCCGGACTGGTCGAACGGGTTGATGTTCCAGACCACGCTTTGCGTGAACACCTTGTGTTCGTACAGCGCAATCAGCGCGCCCAGTGTGCGCGGCGTCAGGCGGCGCAGCATCAGCGCATTGACCGGGCGGTCGCCGGCGTGACGGCGCCACGGCTCGGACGCCTCGACGCCGTGCATCAGCAAATGCGACTGCGCCAGAAAGTTCGCGCACGGCCACGCATCCGCCGCCGCCGGGCGCGCGCTGATGATGAAATCCGCCGGCACCAGGCGCGTGCCCTGGTGCAGCAACTGGTAAAAAGCGTGCTGGCCCTCAAGCGCGTTGCCGCCCCACACGACCGGCGCGCTGTCGCGCACCAGCGCCCGCCCCTGCCGGTCCACCGACTTGCCGTTGCTTTCCATCTCCAGTTGCTGCAAATACGCCGGCAGCAGCGCCAGTTCATCGTCGTACGGCAGCACCGCGCGGCTTTGCGCGCCGTGGAAATTGACATACCAGACATCGAGCAGCGCCAGAATCACCGGCGCGTTGGCCTGCGGCGGCGCCTGTTCAAAATGCCGGTCCATGCAGTGCGCGCCTGCCAGCATCTCCTCAAAGGCGTCCATGCCGGCGTGGATTGCAAACGGCAGCCCGGCGGCGGCGCACAGCGAGTGGCGCCCGCCGACCCACTGCGGCAGCGGCAGGTGGTGTTCGGGCGCGATGCCGAAACGCCGCACCTCGCCGGCGTTGGCCGACACCGCGATAAATTGCCCGTGCGCGACGCCGCCAAGCCAGTCCGCCGCGCGCCGCGCGCTGTGCAGCGTCTCGGG
>RKSI01000035.1 GCA_007570905.1 Gammaproteobacteria bacterium | reverse complement strand
CACCGCGTCCGCTTCGGCGCGTTTCAGTTTGTCGCTCTTGGTGAGCAGGATATGCAGCGGCAGCCCCCGCAGATAATCAACGGCCTGTTCGTCCTGTTCGGTCAGCGGGCGGCGCGCGTCCATCACGATGACGGCGCCGCGCAAACTTTGGCGTGTCTCAAAGTAGCGCGCAATCCAGGCCGCCCAGTCCTGCCGCAGGCCGGCGGCGACGCGGGCGTAGCCATAGCCGGGCAGGTCCGCGATGCGCACGCCGGGGGCGACCTCAAAGAAGTGAAGGGCGCGCGTGCGCCCGGGCGTCTTGCTGGTGCGGGCGAGGCCGCGGTGGTCGCAGATGGCGTTTATGGCGCTCGACTTGCCGGCGTTGGAGCGCCCGGCGAAAACCACTTCGGCGCCGTCGTCTGCGGGGCACTCGCGCGGCGCCGTCGCGCAGCCGATGTAGCGCGTGGCGCGGAAAAAGTTGTCCGGCGTTTTGGGCGCGGCCCTGTCCCTGTTCATGTTCGTATTCGTATTCGTGTTCGTGCCCATCGCGCCATTCTATAACCCTCGCCGGGCGAATGTCCCGCCGCGCCACGCACACCACTCCATGCCGCGTCCTCTCGACACGCACGCTTTCCGCGCAGATGCCCGCCGCCACCTCACACGCCGCCCGGCGCCCCGCCATACAGCGCCCCATACCGCCCAATTTCTTGGTAAAATAGGCGGTTGAACCGGATTTGCCGCCCGGAGCCGAGCCATGACCGAAAAAGCCAAGCCAGGACAATACCTCAAATACGAAAGGGAAAAGCGCGGAATTTCCGTCGAGGAAATCGCCCATGTCCTGAACCTGCCCGTCTCCACCATCCTCAACCTTGAAAAGGACGACTACGGGGAACTGCCGGAACTGGTTTATGTGCGCGGCTACATCCGCGCCTACTGCACCTTCCTCGATGTGGACTACGAACCCGTGCTCGGCCTGAACCCCGACATGGCGGTGGCGCGCGGCGAGCCGCTGTCCGAATCCACCTCGGCGGACGCCGTCGTCAACGAGCGCGTCCAGCAGTTGACGCGCATCTGGGGTTCCATCGTCGTGTTCATCGCCATCGCCGCGCTGGTGTTCATCTGGTGGGAGGAAAACATGATGAAACTCGGCGCGCAGACCGACGCCGATACCGCCCCGGCGACCGGCGCAATGCAACAGCAGAACACCGACGCCGCCGCGCCGGACGAATGGAGCGACGGCGCCGAGGCCATTGGCCGCCTGCAAGACGAGGTTGAACAGCAGGCCGGCCGCGGCGCCGCCGAAAACGCGCAAGCGCAAGAAAACGGCGCCGAACCGCCGCCCGCCGAGGAAATGGAATATGTGTCAATGACCATCACCGCCAACATGAGAAGTTGGGTGCTGATACACGACGGCGACCGCAACAAGGTCATCCACCGCATCGTCCCGGTCGGCTACGAAAACCACTTTGACAGTCTGCTGCTGCCGATGTATTTCGCGCTGGGCGACGCGCGCGGCATCCGCCTGTGGTTCGACGGCGCCGAATACAACCTGGCGCCACACATCAACAACTTCAACAACACCGCCTTTTTCCATCTCGAGGAAATACCGGGGCAGGAATGAACGCTCCGAACACCGCCAACGCCCGCGACGCCGCGCCGCAATCCGTGCGCGGCATGACCGACGCGCTGCCCGCCGAAAGCGCGATGCTGACGGCGATCGAGGCCGCGTGCACCGATGCGTTCCGCTCGTTCGGCTACGACGAGATTCGCCTGCCGCTGCTGGAAAAGACCGAGTTGTTCGCGCGCTCCATCGGCGGCGCCACCGACATCGTGCAAAAGGAAATGTACACCTTTGAGGACCGCAACGGCGAATCGCTGACGCTGCGCCCCGAAGGCACCGCCGGCTGCGTGCGCGCCGCGCTGGAGCACGGCCTGCTGAACAGCCAGCGCCGCCTGTGGTATTGCGGCCCGTTCTTCCGCCACGAACGCCCGCAAAAAGGCCGCCGCCGTCAGTTCTTCCAGGCCGGCGCCGAAATCTTCGGCGTGGAAACGCCCGACGCCGACGCCGAAATCATCGCGTTGTGCGACCGCGTGTGGCGGCGCCTCGGCATCGGCGGCCTGCAACTGCGTCTCAACTCGCTCGGCACCGAACAAAGCCGCCGCGAACACCGCGCCGCGCTGGTCGCCTGGCTCGAATCGCGCGCGGACGACCTTGATGACGATGCGCGCGCGCGCATGCACGACAACCCGCTGCGCGTTCTCGACAGCAAGAACCCGGACACGCGCAAGGTCATTGAGCAGGCGCCGCGCCTGGACGACTATCTCGACGACGAATCGCGCGCCCACCACGAATCGTTGCAGCAGATGTTGGGCGACCTCGGCATCGCCTTCACGCCCGACCCGCTGCTGGTGCGCGGACTGGACTACTACACCAAGACGGTGTTTGAATGGGTCGTGCCCGACGGCGGCTCGCAATCCACGCTGTGCGCCGGCGGGCGCTATGACGGCCTGGTCGGGCGCCTCGGCGGGCGCGCCACGCCCGCCGCCGGCTGCGCCTTCGGCATAGACCGCATCGCGCTGCTGGCGCAGCCGCAAACGCACGCGCCCGCCGGCCTTGATGTGTATGCGGTGGTCGTCGGCGACGACGCGCGGCGCGAGGTGAACCGCCTTGCCGGGCAGTTGCGAAACCGCATGCCGCACCTGCGCCTTGTCGTCAATTGCGGCGGCGGCAGCTTCAAGGCGCAGATGCGCCGCGCCGGCAAGTCGGACTCAAAACTCGCGCTGATTGTCGGCGACGACGAAGTGCGCGACGGCGTCGCCACCGTCAAGGACATGCGCGGCGACCTGCCGCAGCAGCGCAAGCCGCTGGGCGAGGTGCCGGCTTGCATAGAAAACCGCCTGTCTTCGTGACGCGCTGATGGCGTCCCCGAAAAAGCCCGGCCCGGCCCGCGACGAATCGCTCGATTCGCTGAAGGCGTGGTGGTATGAGAACGGCAAGTATTTTGTCGCCAGCGCGCTGATTGGCCTGTTCGCCGCCGGCGGCTGGAAGGCGTGGGACTACAACCGGCAGATGAACACGCGCGAGGCCTCCGGCCTGTATGTCGCGCTGCTGGCCGAGGTCGGGAATGAAAACCGCGCCGAAAGCGAACGCCTGTTCAACGATTTGCGCGACAACTACGCGGGCACGCCGTACCCGGCACTCGGCGCGCTCAGCATGGCCAAACTGGGCGTCGCCGAAGACGACC
Source organism: Gammaproteobacteria bacterium (assembly GCA_007570905.1). Lineage (GTDB taxonomy): Bacteria > Pseudomonadota > Gammaproteobacteria > Poriferisulfidales > Oxydemutatoraceae > Oxydemutator. The sequence continues at coordinate 421 of RKSI01000035.1, read as the reverse complement.
TGTTCGAGGCCGTGGAGCACCTGCGCTGGGCCATCGAGCACACCGACCAGGACGGGCTGCGCGCGCTCGCGCAGGTGCGGCTGATGCGGGTGCTGCTGGAATCCGGCGATGCGCAGGCCGCCGCCGCCATCATGGAGCAATACAGTTTCCCGCGCGGCGTCGAGGCGCTCGCCGCCGAAGCCAACGGCGACGCGATGATTACATTGGGGCAGCGCAACGCCGCCATCGCCGCCTACCGCGAATCGCTGTCGCAACTGCCGGACAACGACGGCTTTCTGGATATGAAGTTGCAGACACTCGGCGTCACGCCGGGCGAGGAAGAGGCGCCGGCGCCGTCGGGAGTCAGTCCGCCGCCACCGCCTGCACAAGCGCCCGCGCAAACGCCGCCCGCGCAACCACCGGCACAACAACCGCCACCGCC
>RKSI01000048.1 GCA_007570905.1 Gammaproteobacteria bacterium | reverse complement strand
GTCCATTCGGCGGCGTCAAACTCGCCCGGCGTGACCGGGCGGGCGACGCCGCGGAACAGCGTCAGGTGGGGCTTGAATGCGCGCGGCGGGGAGAAGTCGCAGGCGCGCAGCGCGGCGCACAGGGCGCGGTGCAGCGCCGCCAGCGGCGGCGGTGTTTCTTGCGGCTGGATGTGGACGATGCGCAGGCGCTCGAAGTGGCCGCAGCGGTCGAGGCGCAGTGAAAACGGTTTGGCGCGCACGCCGAGCGCGGCGCGGTGCGCGCACGCTTCGCGCGCGGCGTCGCAAGAGCCGAGAAAGGCCAGCGTCAGATGAAAATTCTCCGCCGCCACCGCCCGCCCGTCGGCGCCAATCGCCGCCTGCGCCCGCAACAGCGCACGCACCGCGCCGTCATCCGGCTGAATGCCGAAAAAAATCCGCTTGCCCTTGCCGTGCACGGCGGCGTCAGCCGGGGAAAATGAATGCGGGCGGTGCGGTCATGGCGGCGTCAGCGGCGCAGGAAGGGCGTGGCGGCATGGCGCAGGAAGGGCGTGGCGGCATGGCGCAGGGCGGGTGGCGGTGTCAACGCGGCGGCGTCAGCGCGGCGGGCGAAATCAGCACATTGAATTGTTCGCACCAGATGACGACCGACGGGTAGTCGGCGGCGCGGATGCCCGCCGGCACGGCGTAGTTCTGGCTGCCGCTGAAGGCTTTCAGGCGGCCGAGGTCCACAAACCCGGTGTCGGCCACCGGCGTGTCGGGCGTGATGCCGGCCTGCGGCACCAGATATACATGGTATTTGGGGCCGGGGCCGACGCGGAAGTCCGGCTCAAGATGCAGCAAATCGTCGTACACCGTCACGCCGCCTTCGCCGTAATGCACCGGGTCGGACGGGTCGGCGTGAATAAAACGCCCGCGCGCGACCAGCCGCCTGGCGGCCTCGTCCGCGACCACTTCATGAACCGGCGGCGGCGGAAACCAGTACGGAAACACAAAGATACCGGCGGCAAACCCGCCGACGCCGCCCGCAACCAACCCGGCCAGCAAACCGGCAAGAAATTTTTTCATTTGTGCCTCTTTGTCCCGCCGTATTAAATGACGGAATCATCCTGTCCGTCGTCGTTCGCGCGCCGCGCTGCGCTGTCTTCCGCGTTCTCCGCGTTCTCCGCGTCTTGCAGCGGCGGCGCCAGTTGCACGGGGGCGGGGGGTTCGTCTTCGGTGTCGGCGGGTTCGCCGGGTTCGGGCGTGTTTTGCGGGCCGGGTGCGGCCTCGTTATCGCCTTCGGCGCCGCCTGCTTCGGGCGGGTCTTGCGGCGCGGGCGCGGCTTCGGTGGCGCCCTCGTTGCCGCCGGCTTTAAGCATCTCCTGCAATGCGGGCAGGTTGTCAGGGCCGGGGAGTTCGCCGTCTTGCGGCAGGTCTTGCGGGTCGGGCAGCGGCGCCAGGGCCGGCAGGTCGTCGAGCGAGCGCAGGTTGAAGTCGTCGAGGAAGGCGCGGGTGGTGGCGTAGAGCGCCGGGCGGCCCGGCGTTTCCTTGTGGCCTGCGACCTCTATCCAGCCGCGTTCCTCCAGCGTGCGCACGGTGTTGGTGCTGACGGAAACGCCGCGCACCTCCTCTATGGCGGCGCGCGTGAGCGGCTGGCGGTAGGCGATCAGCGCCAGCGTCTCGAGCAGCGCGCGCGAGTAGCGCGGCGGCTTTTCCTCCCACAACTTTGCGAGCCACGGCGCGTATTCCTCGCGCGTCTGGTAGCGGTAGCCCGACGCCACCTGCGTCAGTTCAACCGCGCGCCCGGCGCATTCATCCTCAAGCGCCGCCAGCGCCTCGCCGAGCGTCGCGCGGTCGGGCGCCTTGCCGTCGTGCGCCAGCAGTTTCGCCAACTCGTTGAATTGCAGCGGGCGCGGCGACGCCATCAACAGCGCCTCCACCACCTTCTTCATCCGCTCCGCGTCCATCGCCTTCACGCCGCCGTCAGGTAAATCGGCGAATACGGCGAGTTCTGCACCGCCACCGCCATGCCCGCCTTGATGAGTTCCAGCAGCGCCAGAAAGGTGACGATGACGCCGGCGCCGCCTTCCTGCGGCGTGAAGCAGTCGGCGAACGCCACCGGGCCGCCGCCGCGCAGCAGTTCCAGCATGTTGGTGATGCGCTCGCGCACCGGCAGCGGCTCCCTCGCCACCGCGTGGCCGCGGTGGAACGCGGCGCGGCGCAGCACCTCGCCGAACGCATTGACAATCTCGTCCAGTTCAACGCGCGGCAGCGGCTTGACCACGGCAAGGCCCGCGCACGGCGTCTCGAATTCGTGCAGTTCGCGCGCCACGCGCGGCAGTTGGTCGAGGTTTTGCGCGGCCTCGCGGAACCTCGCGTATTCCAGCAGGCGCCGCACCAGTTCGGCGCGCGGGTCTTCCTCTTCGCCGGTCTCGTCGGGCGCGCGCGGCAGCAGCATGCGCGACTTAATCTCGGCCAGCACCGCCGCCATCAGCAGGTATTCGGCGGCGAGTTCCATCTGCATCTCTTGCATCATTCCGATATAGCGCATGTATTGCGAGGTAACCTGCGCCACCGGCAGGCTCAAAATGTCCAGGTTCTGGCGCCGAATCAGATACAGCAGCAAATCAAGCGGCCCCTCGAATGTCTCGAGGAAAATACGCAGCGCGTCCGGCGGGATGTACAGGTCTTCGGGCGGCGCGTCGAGCGGTTCGCCGGCGACGACCGCAAACGACATCTCGCGCTGCAGTTCGCCGCTCATCGGCGCCCGTTGGTGAGTTTAATCGCGCGGCACACCTCTTCCAGCGTGTCGCGCGCAATCTCGCGCGCGGCGTCGTTGCCCTCGGCGATAATCTTCTCGACGGTGCCGCGGTCGTCGGCGTATTCGCGCGCGCGCGCGCGGATGCCCGCGACTTGCCGCTGCACCGCCTCAATCAGCGGCTGCTTGCATTCAACGCAGCCGATGCCCGCGGTGCGGCAGCCCTCCTGCACCCAGTCGCGGCGGGCGTCGTCGGAATACACCTTGTGCCACTGCCACACCGGGCATTTTTCGGGTTCGCCGGGGTCGTCGCGGCGCTTGCGCGCCGGGTCGGTGGGCATGGTTCGCAGTTTCTTTTCAATCGAGTCTTCGGGTTCGCGCAGCGATATGGTGTTGGCGTACGACTTTGACATCTTCTGCCCGTCCACGCCGGGGATTTTCGGCGACGCCGTCAGCAGCGCCTGCGGCTCCGGCAGCAGCACCCGCGACATGCCGACGAGGTAGCCGCGCAGCCGCTCGCGGTCGCCGATGGAAATGCTTTGCTGCGACTCCACCAGCGCCACCGCGACATCGTGGGCGCGGTCGTCGCCCTGCTCCTGGTGTTTTCTGCGAAGTTCGCGGTAGAGTTGCGCGTTCTTGCGCCCGAGTTTGTCAATCGCGCTTTCCACCCGGCGCGCGAAGTCCGGCTCGCCGCCGTAAAAATAATTGAAACGCCGCGCAATCTCGCGCGACAACTCCACATGCGCCACCTGGTCCTCGCCGACCGGCACCAGGTCGGCCTTGTACATCAGAATATCGGCGGTTTGCAGCAGCGGGTAGCCGAGAAAGCCGTAGGTCGTCAAATCCTTGCCCGACAGCCTTTCCTGCTGGTCCTTGTAACTCGGCACCCGCTCCAGCCAGCCGAGCGGCGTGATCATCGCCAGCAGCAGAAACAGTTCGGCGTGCTCCGGCACCTCCGACTGCACAAACAGCGTCGCCGTGCCCGGATTGACGCCGCAGGCGAGCCAGTCGATGACCATCTCGAAGACATGGTCGCGGACATCGCCGGTGTCCTCGTAGTGCGTGGTCAGCGCGTGCCAGTCGGCGGCGAAGAAAAAGCACTCGTGGCTTAGCTGCAAGTCCACCCAGTTCTTCAGAACGCCGTGGTAATGGCCGAGATGCAGCGGCCCGGTGGGGCGCATGCCGGAAACAACCCGTTTGCCTTGTGTGGAAGACAGATTCATGGAAAGAGCATTGTACGCTCGCGCGGAGTGTAGCACATCCGCAGCCGATGAACGGCGGCAATCCGGTGGACGAACGGAGAATGCCCGCGAATAAACGCCGCCGTATCCGCCGCCCGGCGGCGCGCGGCGCGGGCCGGCGGCGGCGCGGCGCGGGCGGCGTGCTTTTGGCGGCCAAAGCGGGCATAATAGCGGCGGCCTTTCGCAGCGGCGCCTTTGCAGCGGGGGACTGCCAATCCCGCCAGATTCGGAAGAAAGCAACGGTAACAGTCTTGCCGCGTGCCGGAGAACCGCTGTTGCGGAGGGCTTTGCAACCAAACCGCAGCGAACGCCACGATGAGTTACCAGGTATTGGCGCGCAAATGGCGCCCGCGCAACTTCGAGCAGGTCATCGGCCAGCGCCATGTCATACGCGCGCTGGAAAACGCGCTGAAAATGGGGCGCCTGCACCACGCCTATTTGTTCACCGGCACGCGCGGCGTCGGCAAGACCACCATCGCGCGCATCCTCGCCAAGTGCTTCAACTGCGAACAGGGCGCAGGCCCCGCGCCGTGCGGCGAATGCGCCGCCTGCCGCCAGGTGGACGCCGGCAACTTCATCGACCTGATAGAGGTGGACGCCGCGTCGCGCACCGGCGTGGACGACATGCGCGAACTGCTCGACAATGTGCAATACGCCTCCAGCGCCGGGCGCTTCAAGATCTATCTGATAGACGAGGTCCATATGCTGTCGGTCAACAGTTTCAACGCGCTGCTGAAAACGCTGGAGGAGCCGCCCGAACATGTCAAGTTTTTCTTCGCCACGACGCACCCGCGCAAAATCCCGGTTACCATCCTGTCGCGCTGCCTGCAATTCAACCTGACGCGCCTGCCCCACAGCCTGATACACGAACACCTCGCCGCGCTGCTCGACGCCGAGAACATCTGCCACGACGAGGGCGCGCTCGGCGAGATTGCGGTCGCCGCCGAGGGCAGCGTGCGCGACGCGCTGAGCCTGCTCGACCAGGCCATCGCCTACGGCGACGGCGAGTTGAAAAGCAGCGAGGTGGAGGCGATGCTGGGGCTGGCCGCGCGCCAGCAGGTCGCCGACATTGGCCGCTGCATCGCCGCGCGCGACACCGGAAAGTTGTTTGAACTGGTTGAACTGGCCTACCGCAAGGCGGTGGATTTTGAGGCGCTGCTGAAAGACATCATCGCGCTGCTGCACCAGGTGGCGCTGCGCCAGGCGCTGCCCGGCGCCGCGATTTCACCGCAACTGAAAGAACAGGATGTGGACGAACTGGCCGCCGCCATCGCGCCGGAAGACCTGCAACTGTGCTACCAGATTGCGCTGAACGGCAAGCGCGACATGGCGTTCGCGCCCGACGACAAGGCCGCGTTTGAGATGACGATGCTGCGGATGATGCACTTCACGCCGCTGCAAGCCGGCGCCGCGGCGCCCGCCGGCGGCGCGCCGCCGCAGCGCGCGCCCGCGCCGGCGCAAAACAAGGCCGCCGCGCAAACACAAACACCGGCCACCGCGCAGATACCGGCGCAGGAAGCGCCCGCAAGGCAAGCACCGCCGCAAACACAACGCACATCCGCCACGCAAACACCGGCGCAACAAACGCCCGCGCCGCAAACGCAACGCGCCCCCGCCGCGCAAACGCCGGCGCAACACGCGCCCGCGCCGCAAGCGCAGCAGATGCCCGCCGCCGATGGCGCCGCCGACGACGACAATGCCGGCAACAACTCCGGCGACAACGCCGCGCCGCAGGGCGGCTTTCAACTGGCCGACTGCGGTGACGCGCAGGGCTGGGTGCGGCTGATTGAGGCCGCCGGCTTTGAGGGGCCGCTGCGTGAAATCTGCTTCAACTCGCTGCTGACGCCGCAGTCGCGGACCGAGGCGACGCTGGCGGTGGACGCGCGCATCGAGGGCCTGTGCACGCCGCCGCGCAAGGAGGAAATCCGCCAGGCGCTCAGCCGCCTGATAGGCGCCGAGGCGGTGCTGCGCTTTGAGACGGCGGCGTCGGACGAGACACCGGCGCAGGCCCGCAAGCGCCATGAACTGGAACGCCGCCGCAAGGCCGCGCTGTCCATCGAGAAAAACCCGCAGGTGCATTCCCTGAAGGAACGCTTCAACGCGCAGACCATCCCCGACTCGACGCAGCCCGTCGAGCCGGAAGGCTGAGCGCGCCGCGCGCAACCCGCCCCCGCCGCCCGCGACCGATGGCCAACCGGGAACTGCTGAAACAACTCATCGAGACCTTCACCTGCCTGCCCGGTGTCGGCAGGAAAACCGCGCAGCGCTTTGTCTATCACCTTCTGGAGCGCGACCGCCCCGGCGGCGCGGCGCTGGCCGAACTGCTGCGCGAGACGGTCGAGAAAGTCGGCAACTGCGAACACTGCCGGATGTTCACCGAGCACCCGCAGTGCGCCATCTGCCGCGACCCGGGCCGCGACCGCGCGCTGATTTGCGTGGTTGAAAACCCCGCCGACCTGATGGCGCTCGAGGCCAACACCAACTACCGCGGCCTTTACTTCGTGCTGCACGGCAAGTTGTCGCCGCTCGACAACATCGGCCCGCGCGAAATCGGCCTTGACCTGCTGGAACAGACGCTCAGGAAAAACAGCGTGCGCGAACTGATACTCGCCACCGGCACCACCGTAGAGGGCGATGTCACCGCGCATGTCATCGGCGAACTGGCGGCGCGCTGCCGCACAAAGACCACGCGCATCGCGCAGGGCGTGCCGGTCGGCGGCGAACTGGAATATGTGGACGCCTCTACGCTGGCGCAGGCGTTCAACACGCGCACCCGCGTCGGCGGCGACGGCGCTCAGTCGTAACGATAACCGAAGGCGTCAATCATCGCCGCGCAGCGCTGCGCGATGAAGTCCCTCGAATAGCCGGTGTAGTAGCCGCGGTAATGCCGGCGCTTGTCGCGCACGCCGGTCTTGGCGCGGATCAGCGCGCGGCGCGGCAGTTGCAGATGCCGGCACACCTCGTCGTAGTCGTGTTGCAGGTTCTCAAAGCGCAGATAGCGGTCGGCGAACAACTCGCCGCGGCTGAAACAAAAGGCCGGAATCTCGTCCACCAGGGCGGTGAACAGCCCCTTCCTCAGCGAAAACTCGACGCTTTCACGGTGGCGCCCGCGCGCAAAGCCGCGCCGCGCGCGGCGCAGCCTCAAGTGCAGGCGGGCGCGCCCAAGCCCGCCGCGCCCCACAACGCCGCCGGCGTCGCGCACCAGGTTCGGCCAGTCCACCGCGAACTTGTAGCAGTACAGCGACACAAACAAGTCCCACGGATTGCGAACCACGGTGAACTTGAAATAGTCTTTCCAGACGCGCTCGCCGACCCTGCTCCGCACATCATCGGGCAGCGTGTGCGGCGTTGAATAATCGCCGGCGTTGCGCTCGCGCAGCGCGGCGTAGTCGTCGGCGTCCACGCCGGGGCGGAAGGTCTCGCCGCCGGCGATGATGTCGCCGCCGCCGCAAGACTGCGCCAGGCTCAGCCGGATGCTGGTGCCTGCGACCTTGCGCGGGCACACAAAGATAAAGCGGTGCTTGTGCGAGACGATGGTCACGCGCGCGCGCCGGCCGGCCGGCGCGCCAGTGGCGCCAGCGACGACCGCACCCGGGTCGGCGGCGGGTCGGCGGGCGCAACGCGAAGCAGGGCGCCGACGCCAAGCGCGCGCATGGCGCACTGCGACCGCAGACTGCGCCACGGCAGATGCGCGGCGCCGCCGCTGACCGCCGCTGCCGCGCAGTCGCCGTCCACGCACAACTCT
>RKSI01000136.1 GCA_007570905.1 Gammaproteobacteria bacterium | reverse complement strand
CCGCCTGCCCCGCGCCGCAAAGCCGCTGTACGCAAGGCTTGCGCCCCGCGCCCGCGCCATTGCTCTATGCCAATAGGCCAGTTTGATGGAGAGGCGGCGAGCCGTTATAATTCGGGGCCACCTTGCGGCGGTTTTGCGCGCGCATGGTGGCCGACACAGCATGACAACCGAATGATTTCACGGAGGAGCCGATGACAAAGCAAACCCACCCGACGCCGATGTTGGACGAACTGGAGAAAGGCCCGTGGCCGAGTTTCATCTCGGGAATCAAGCGTCTGCGCGACCAGCACCCGGACGGGCGCGTCAGCGGCGTCGCCAACGACCTTCTGGGGCAACTGGAGCACTCGTACGAGACGCGCAAGGGCTACTGGAAAGGCGGCACCGTCAGCGTCTTCGGCTACGGCAGCGGCATCATTCCGCGCTTCTCGGAAGTCGGCTCGGCGTTTCCGGCTTCAAAGGAATTCCACACGCTGAGAGTGCAGCCGCCCGCCGGCAACTACTACACCACCGACTCGCTGCGCCAACTCGCCGAAAGTTGGGAGAAATGGGGTTCGGGCCTCGTCACCTTCCACGGCCAGACCGGCAACATCATGTTCATCGGCGCCTCCACCGAGAACACGCAGCACTTCTTCGACGACATCAACGAATACGGCTGGGACCTCGGCGGCGCCGGCCCGTGCGTTCGCACCGGGCAGTCGTGCGTCGGCTCGGCGCGCTGCGAGCAGTCCAACATTGACGAGATGCGGGTGCACCGCACGCTGCTGAACAACTTCACCGACGATGTGCACCGCCCGTCGCTGCCGTACAAGTTCAAGTTCAAGGTCTCGGGCTGCCCCAACGACTGCATGAACTCCATCGAGCGCTCCGACTTCGCCATCATCGGCACCTGGCGCGACGACATGAAGGTGGAGCAGAAGGAAGTCAAGGAGTATGTCGCCAAGAAGGGCCGCCAGTACATCGTCGACAATGTCATCGCGCGCTGCCCGACGAAGGCGCTGTCGCTGGCCGAAGACGACACGCTTGAGGTGGACAACCGCAACTGCGTGCGTTGCATGCACTGCCTGAATGTGATGCCGAAGGCGCTGTCGCCGGGCGACGACAAGGGCGCGACGCTGCTGCTGGGCGGCAAGCGCACGCTGAAAATCGGCGACCTGATGGGCACCGTCATCGTGCCGTTCATCAAACTGGAGACGCCGGAAGACTACGAGCGCCTCGTCGAGATCGCCGAGAACACGATAGACTTCTGGGCCGAGAACGGCCTGGAGCACGAACGCTGCGGCGAGATGATCGAGCGCATCGGCCTGGTCAACTTCCTCGAGGGCATCGGCCTGGATGTGGACCCGAACATGATCACCGACCCGCGCACCAGTTCATATGTCCGCACCGACGACTGGGAAGACGAGGCGGCGCGGTGGTTCGAGCACAAGCAGTCGCGCCAGGCCGCCACCGCCTGAGCGGCGCCCGCAAACACGCAACACAACAGACGAGACCATGGCAAAACAACACGACCGCGACCCGATTGAATCCGGCTGTCCCGACGGCCTTCAATACATGCACCCGGTGATGCGCCGCAACTACGGCAACTGGGCCTACCACGAAGACCCGCGCCCGGGCGTGCTGAAGCATGTCGCGCACGGCGGCGACGCCATCTGGACGGTGCGCGCCGGCACCCAGCGCATCCTCGATGTGTTCACGCTGCGCAAACTGTGCGACATCGGCGACCGCTACGCCGACGGCTATGTGCGCTTCACGATACGCAGCAACATTGAATACATGGTCGGCGACGAGAGCAAGGTGATGCCGCTCATCAGCGCGCTGGAAGACGCCGGCTTTGTCGTCGGCGGCACCAAGAATTCGGTGACGATGATTTCGCACACCCAGGGCTGGCTGCACTGCGACATTCCCGGCACCGACGCCTCCGGCGTCGTCAAGGCGATGATGGACGAACTGATAGGCGAGTTCAAAAACTGGAACATGCCGAACCGCGTGCACATCACCACCTCGTGCTGCCAGATTAACTGCGGCGGCCAGGGCGACATCGCAATCAATGTGCAGCACACCAAGCCGCCGAAGATCAACCACGACCTGGTGTCCAATGTCTGCGAGCGCCCGTCGGTGGTGGCGCGCTGCCCGGTGGCGGCGATACGCCCGGCCATCGTCAACGGCAAGCCATCGCTTGAGGTGGACGAGAAGAAATGCATCTGTTGCGGCGCCTGCTACCCGCCGTGCCCGCCGATGCAGATCAACGACCCGGAACACACCAAACTGGCCATCTGGGTCGGCGGCAACCACTCCAACGCGCGCGGCAAGCCGACCTTCCAGAAACTGGTCGCCGCCGGCATCCCCAACAACCCGCCGCGCTGGCCGGAGGCGACCGCGGTCGTCAAGAAAATCCTCCAGACCTACAAGGAGGACGCAAAGGACTGGGAGCGCATCAACGACTGGATTGAGCGCATCGGCTGGCCGCGCTTTTTTGAACTGACCGAACTGCCGTTCACCAAGTACCACATAGACAACTGGCTCGGCGCCCGGCGCAGTCTCAACGCATCCACCCACATCCGCTTCTGAGCGCCGCCGGCGCCGCCGATGAAACTGTCGCTGCTGGTCAACGAAGGCCCCTACACGCACCAGGCGTCCGACAGCGCCTACCGCTTCGCGCGCGCGGCGCTGGACAAGGGGCACGAGATTTACCGCGTGTTCTTCTACCACGACGGCGTCAACAACGGCACCCGCCTGGCGGTGCCGCCGCAGGACGACAGAAACCTGTCGCAACTGTGGTCGGAACTGGCCGCCGAACATGAACTCGACCTGGTGCTGTGCGTCGCCGCGGCGCAGCGCCGCGGCCTGCTCGACGGCGACGAGGCCAAACGCCACGGCAAGGACGCCGACAACATCGCGCCGGGCTTTCGCATCTCCGGGCTGGGGCAGTTGATTGAGGCCGGCATCCAGTCCGACCGGCTGGTGACCTTCGGCGACTGATGGACGAGGCGGGCAACGGCGGCGGCAACGGCGTCACCAAGAAGTTCATGTACATGAACCGCAAGGCGCCCTACGGCACCGTCTATGCGCTGGAATCGCTCGAGGTGGTGCTGATTGCGGCGGCGTTTGAGCAGGACATCAGCGTCGTCTTCGCCGACGACGGCGTCTATCAGTTGATGAAGGGCCAGGACACCGAGGGCATCGGCATGAAGAATTTCTCGCCGGCCTACGCCGCGCTCGGCGACTACGACATCAACAAGATTTACATCGAGCGCGAGTCGCTCGAGGAACGCGGGCTGTCGCTCGACGACCTCCAGGCGCTGACCTGGGAGGACGAGGACGACGACTGGAAGGAAAAGAGTTCGCTGCACCTGGTCGGGCGCGACGAACTGGCGGCGCTGATAGCCGAGCAGGACATCGTCCTGAGTTTCTGACGGCGCCGCCGTGCTGCACATCGTCAACAAATCGCCGTTTGAGCGCAACGCGCTGGAGAGCTGCCTGCGCCTCGCCGCCGACGGCAGCGCGGTGCTGCTGATAGAGGACGGCGTCGTCGCGGCGGCCAGCAACACGCGCTTCGGCGGCATGCTCGCCGACGGCATGAAAAGAGATCTGAAGTTCTTCGTGCTGTCGCACGACGCCGCGGCGCGCGGGCTGGCGCCGGAGCGGCTGGCGCCCGGCGTGGAGACGGTGGACTACGGCGGTTTTGTGGACTTGGTAACAAGCCACGATACTGTACAATCATGGCTGTAACGCCCTGAATCACAACGATTCAAAAGGGATCAACGAGGAGGAAGAACCATGCCTTTGCAAATAGACGGAAAAACCTACGAGACCGACGAGGAAGGCTACCTCGCCAACCTCGGCGACTGGACGCCCGAACTGGCGACGGCGATGGCCACCGCCGACGGCGCCGAACTCGAAGACAATCACTGGGAAGTCATCAATTTTCTGCGTGAGTACTACGAGGAATACCAGATTGCGCCGGCGGTGCGGGTGCTGACCAAGGCCATCGGCAAGAAACTCGGCAAGGACAAGGGCAACAGCAAATACCTGTATGAACTGTTTCCCTACGGGCCGGCCAAACAGGCCTGCAAATACGCCGGGCTGCCGAAACCGACCGGCTGCGTCTGAGCCGGGCGCGATGCGGAACCGGCGGGCGGCGGCGCGCCGACTGCCGCCGCAACGGAAACCACGATGTCGCTGCTGACGCTGTCCTACGCGGTGCTTTTCTACGCGGCGACCGCGCTGCTCGTCGGCGGCCTCGCGTGGCACATCCTGCTTTACCGGCGCGCGCCGGCGCCGCTGAAAATTCCGACGACGCCGGCGCCGACAACGCGGCGCGGCGTCGTCTGGCGCATGTTCCGCGAAGTCGTCTTCTTTGAGAGTTTGTTCAAGTCCAGCAAATGGACATGGCTGTTCGGCTGGCTGTTTCACTTCGGCCTGCTGCTGGTGCTGCTGCGCCACCTGCGCTACTTCACGCAGCCGGTGTGGGAGTGGGTCAACTGGCTGCAGCCCGCCGGCAAATACGCGTCGCTGATGATGATAGCCGGCCTCGCCGGCCTGTGGCTGCGGCGCATCGTCGTGGACCGGGTGAGATACATCTCGTCGCCGTCCGACCACCTGATGCTGCTGCTGCTGCTCGCCATCGGCGTCACCGGCGTGCTGATGACTTTTGTGTGGCCGGTGGACATCGTGTCGATGAAGGCGTTTTTCCTCGGCCTGATGCGCCTTGACTGGCAGCCGCTGCCGCCCGACCCGCTGCTGGCCGTGCACCTGGCGCTGGTGGCGGCGCTGATGATAGTCTTCCCGTTCAGCAAACTGCTGCATGTTCCGGGCGTGTTTTTCAGCCCGACGCGCAACCAGGCCGACAACCCGCGCCGCAAGCGCCATGTCGCGGCGTGGGCGGTGAAACTGGAGCGTTCCGGTGGCTGAAGCGGCGTTTGACACCCCGGCTTTCCGCGAATACCGCGTCATCCCGAAACTGCGCGAGGGCGCGATGGCGCACAGCCGGCCGTTCGTCGCCAAGCCCGACTTTCAGGAAAAACTCGGCTTCCCCGGCGAACTGGTGGACGACTGGGAGCGCAAGGCGGTCGAGAAGATGGGCGAGTTGAACAAAAAATACCGCTCGCTGCAGGTGTTTCTCGACTCGTGCGTCAAGTGCGGCGCGTGCACCGACAAATGCCACTACTATCTCGGCACCACCGACCCCAACAACATGCCGGTCGCACGCCAGGACTTGTACAGACAGGTGTACCGGCGCTACTACACCTTCGCCGGCAAACATTTTCCGTGGCTGGTCGGCGCAAAGGACATGACAAAAGATGTGCTCGACCAGTGGTACAGTTATTTTCACCAGTGCTCGCAGTGCCGGCGCTGCTCGGTGTACTGCCCCTACGGGATTGACACCGCCGAAATCTCGATGGCGGCGCGCGAGGTCATGGACCATGTCGGCAAGGGCCAGAAATACTGCAACGAAATCATCGGCAAGGTGCACGCCATCGGCAACAACCTCGGCCTGCCGGAACCGGCGCTGCGCGACACGCTGGAGGGGCTTGAGGAAGAAGTGCTGGAAGACACCGGCGTGCCGGTGCGCTTTCCGCTCGACGAGAAAGGCGCCGAGGTGCTGCTGGTGACGCCGTCGGCGGACTTCTTCGCCGAGCCGCATGTGGACGGGCTGATTGGCTACGGCAAGGTGCTGCACCGGGCCGGCATCTCGTGGACTTTCAGTTCGCACGCGAGCGAGGCCGCCAACTTCGGCATGTTCATCGGCAACTACGAGAACATGCGCAAGATGGCGCTGCGGATACGCGAGGCGGCGCTTGAACTCGGCGTGCGGCGCATCGTCTTCGGCGAGTGCGGACACGCCTGGCGCGTCGCCTACAGTTTTCTGAACACGCTGGCCGGGCCGTTCGACTTTCTTGACCCGGCGTGGCCGGTGCCGCAGCACATCTGCGAGGTGACCCACGGCCTGATACGCGACGGGCGACTGCGCCTGGACCCGTCGCAAAACGACGACAAGGTCGTCACCTTTCACGACTCGTGCAACATCGCGCGCGCGTCGCGCATGGGCGGCGAGCCGGGCGGCCAGTTCACGATACCGCGCGAGATACTGCGGGCGTGCTGCAACCATTTTCACGACATGCCTGCGGAGACGGTGCGCGAAGGCACCTACTGCTGCGGCGGCGGCGGCGGCCTGCTGACCGACGACCTGATTGAGTTGCGCGTCAAGGGCGCGCTGCCGCGCATGGAGGCGCTGAAAGAGGTCGTGGATGACTACGGCGTGACCCATCTGGTCGCTATTTGCGCGATTTGCAAAAGCCAGTTTTCCAAGGTGCTGCCCTACTACGGGTTCACGATGGACCAGGTCATCAGCCTGCACCAACTGGTCGGCAACGCGCTGATGCCGGGCGGCGAGTCCGGCGGCGAATCAAACGGCGAGTCAAGCGCAGCGGAAACCCCGCAACCACAGGCGGCGTGACGGCGCCGCGCAATCAACCGAACCGACAAAGCAACCGACAAGGAGCAAAACCATGGCAACCGCCAAAGACAACACCGCGGCGCAGGACGCGCCCGAACAGAAACTGACTTTCCGGCGCTACGCCGACGGCGACCACAAGTGGGAAAACTTTTCCGACAAGATTTTCCTCGCCGACCATTCGCACAAGTGCCCCACATATGTGCACCGGACGCCGCCGTGCCAGGGCAGTTGCCCGTCCGGCGAGGACATTCGCGGCTGGCTGTCCATCGTGCGCGGCATCGAGAAGCCGCCCGAGGGGATGTCCATGCAGGAATACGCCTTCCGGCGCTCGACCGACGCCAACCCGTTCCCGTCGATGATGGGGCGGGTCTGCCCGGCGCCGTGCCAGGACGGCTGCAACCGCAACCATGTCGAGGACTATGTCGGCATCAACGCGGTCGAGCAGTACATCGGCGACACCGCCATCGAGCAAAACTTCCGCTTTGAGGACGCGCCCGAACTCAGCGGCAAGAAAGTGGCGATCATCGGCGGCGGCCCCGCCGGGCTGTCGGCGGCCTTTCACCTGCGGCGCAAGGGGCACGCCGGCGTCATCTTCGACGAGCACGAGGAACTGGGCGGCATGATGCGCTACGGCATTCCCGGCTACCGCACGCCGCGCGACCTGCTCGACCGGGAAATCGGGCGCATACTCGACATGGGCGGCATTGACACGCGCCTGTCGGTGCGCGTCGGGCGCGATGTCTCGGTTGAGGAACTGGAGAGCGAGTTTGACGCCATTGTCTGGTGCCTCGGCTGCCAGACCGGGCGCGGCCTGCCGGTGCCGAACGGCGATGTCTCCAACTGCGTCAGCGGCGTCAAGTTTCTCGAGGTGTTCAACAAGGGCCTGCTGAAGGTGGCCTCCGACAAAATCGTCTGCGTCGGCGGCGGCGACACATCCATTGATGTGGTGTCGGTGGCGCGGCGCCTCGGCAAGGTGCGGCGGCTGTCGGAGAAGGAATATCCGGAATATGTCGTCGGCGGCTATGTCGCGCACGACGCCGCCTTCGCCGCGGCGCGCGAGGGCGCGACGGTGGTGCTGACCTCGCTGTTTGACCGCGGCGAAATGACGGCCAGCGAACACGAGGTGGAGGACGCACTGAAGGAAGGCGTCGAGATCATCAACGGCGTGATGCCGGTAGAAGTGCTGGTGGACGGCGACGGGCGCGCGCGCGCGCTGAAGATGGCGAAGTGCGAGATGGAGGACAACAAGCCGAAGCCGGTCGCCGGCACCGAATTCGAGATTGAGTGCAACCTGATTGTGTCGGCCATCGGCCAGGGCGGAGACCTGTCGGGGCTTGAGGAATTCGACAACGG
>RKSI01000157.1 GCA_007570905.1 Gammaproteobacteria bacterium | reverse complement strand
CCATAAACGGCGCGCGCGCGTTCAAGAAAGGCGTCCATCAGCGACGCGGTAATGCGGTTGAAAAACCGGCCCAGGAATATCCTGTAAAACGGCGCGGCGAACTCAAAGCCGACGCTGAACGCGATTTTGCAGCCGTCGTCGCCCAGCGGCGTGAAGCGCCAGCCGCCGCGCAACTGCCGGAAAGGGCCTTCGGCCAGTTCCATCTCAATGCTTTGCGGCGGCGTGTTGCGGTTGACGGTGGCGAACGACAAGTCCATGCCGCCGTGCCGGATCTCCAGCCGCGCGCGCACGCGCCCGTCGGCAAGCGGCTCGACCGCGGTCGAGCGGCACCACGGCAAAAAGCGGTCGTAGGCGGAAATGTCGGTTACCAGCGCGTACATCTGGTCGCAGGTGTAGGGCACGACGGCCTCGCGCGTCACCCGGCTCATGCCGGCCACCGTGCCGGGCAAAACACAATCAGCGGCGCCACTCGCCCGTCAGTTCATCATCTGCCGGATGATTTCCCAGCCGAGCAGGTGAAACAGAATCAGCACCACCGCCGCCGGCGCAATCCAGCGCACCACCACGCGCCACAGGCGGTAAAGGCGCTCGCTGCGAAAGCCGGCTTCGGCCCGCACCGCCGCGCCGGGCAGCATCCAGCCGACGAACAGCACAACCAGAAGGCCGCCGAGCGGCAGCATGATGTTGGAAGTGAGGTAATCAAGCAGGTCAAACAGCGTCTTGTCCCACAACTTGATGTCCTGCCACAGGTTGAAGGAAAAGACCGTGCCAAGCCCTATCAGCCAGGCGACGGCGCCGGCGGTGACGGAGGCCTTGACGCGGCTCCACGCCAGGTGCTCGACGGCCCAGGCGATGATCGGCTCCAGCAGCGACAGCGCCGATGTCCACGCCGCAATCAGCAGCAGGAAAAAGAACAGCGTGCCGAAAACAACGCCGCCCGGCATCTGCGAAAACGCCAGCGGCAGCGTCTTGAATATCAGGCCGACGCCCTGCGCCGGTTCCATGCCGAAGGCGAACAGCAGCGGAAAAATCATCAGCCCGGCCAGCAGCGCGACCAGCGTGTCGGCGAACGCGACGACCGAGGCGGTGCCGAACAACGGCGCGCTGTCCGGCAGGTATGAGCCGTAAATCATCATCGCGCCCATGCCGAGGCTCAGCGAAAAGAACGCCTGCCCCAGCGCCATCAGCACGGTCTCGCCGGTGACCTTGCCGAAGTCAAACGAGAACATGAAGTTCATGGTGCGCGCCATGTCGCCGACGAAGAAGTTGTAGAAAATCAGCCCCAATATCAGCGCCAGCAACAGCGGCATGAAGTATTTTACGACGCGCTCTATGCCCTTGTGAATGCCGCGCATCAGCACCGCGACCGTGAGTATCATGAAAAAGGTGTGCCACAGCGTCAGGCGTTCGGGGTCGCTCACCAGGCCGTTGAAATTGCTGGCGATGCTGTCGGCGGTGGCGTTGGCGAAGGCGCCGGCGCCGGCCTGAAACACATATGCGATGACCCAGCCGGCGATGACGCTGTAATACGACAGAATCAGAAACCCGGCGAGCACGCCGAGCCAGCCGGCGAAGCGCCACACCGCCGGCGTGCCGTAGTCGCGGTGAAAGCGCCGGAACACATTCACCGGGCTGCGCTTGCCGTGCCGCCCAATCAGGAGTTCGGCGCTCAGGATGGGCAGCGCGATGAACGCCACGCACGCGAGATAAATCAGGATGAACGAACTGCCGCCGTTTTCACCGGCCATGTACGGAAACTT
The DNA here is from genome assembly GCA_007570905.1 of Gammaproteobacteria bacterium. Classification (GTDB taxonomy): domain Bacteria; phylum Pseudomonadota; class Gammaproteobacteria; order Poriferisulfidales; family Oxydemutatoraceae; genus Oxydemutator. The sequence goes on along the minus strand of RKSI01000157.1, from coordinate 6,122 downwards.
CCAGATGTTGCCGAGGCCGACGGCGGAGCCGGTGGCCGCGAAAACAAACACGAGGCGCGAGGTCCACTGGCCGTGGGTGTAGTGCTGTGTGCTGGATGCCATAACGCCGCTTTCCGTCGTTTCTCCGCGGGCGCGCCCTATAATGCGCGGGTTCCGGCGGAGCGACGCCATTATACTGGTTTGCAATGAAAGCGGCAAAAACACCGGCGCTGATTGTCAGAAATCCGCGCGCAACGCACGATTACGCCATCGAGGAGCGCCTGACGGCGGGCCTCGTGCTGGAAGGCTGGGAAGTCAAAAGCCTGCGGCAAAAGCGCGCCCATCTGAAGGAAAGTTACGCGCTCATCAAGGGCGGCGAGGCGTGGCTGATTGGCGCGCACATCAGCCCGCTGCCCGACTGCTCGCCGCAAAGCGAGGCGCAGCCGGTGCGCACGCGCAAACTGCTGCTGAACCGGCGCGAAATCGCGCACCTGACCGGCCTGGTTGAACGCAAGGGCTACACGCTGGTGCCGCTGAAAATGTACTGGCACAAAAACCGCGCCAAACTGGAACTCGGCGTCGGGCGCGGCAAACAGACCCACGACAAGCGCGCCGACGAACGCCGCCGCGAATGGGAGCGCGAGAAACGCAAACTGGCCGCCAGGTTCACGCGCTGACGGCGGCCATGGACGGCGCGCCGGCGGCGCAGTGAAAGCGCTCTGAAGGCGCCGCAAGGCGCGGCGCGGCGGCGTCAGCGCAGGTGGCTGCCGATGATGTCCACGCCTTCGGGCAGATTCACCCGAAACCGCTCCGGCGCAATTGAAATCTCCGTCTCAACGCCGTTGAAACGCACCCTGGTGCGCTGGCCGAAGCGGTCGTACAGCACCATGCCCGCCAGCACGCCGTCCTTGAAGCCGACATCAAACTGCACAAACTCGGTGTCGTCCGCCCTCGGTTTCAGCCTGGCCCATTGCAGGTCGTCGCCGTGCTCGATGTAGCCGACGCGAAAATCCTCGAACATGCTGCGGCTGCTGCCGTGCAGCAGCAGCAGCAGCGGCGCCGAACCGAGCGCGCTCATCGTCGGCTGCACATATGCCTGGCGCAGCGCCGAATCGTAAATCAGCAGGTGCAGGCCGTCGGTGATAATCAACAGCGGGTCGGGCAGCGTGTACTCCCAGCGGAAGCGCCCCGGGCGATGAAACATCGCGGCGCCCTCGGAGACGGTCTCCGGCTCGCCGCCGTCTGCGGCATAAACCTGCTGGACGAAGTTCGCGCGAAAGGTCTCAACCTTGAAGAAGTTGTCGAGGTCGCGCAGCACATCGCCGAAGGCGGGCGCCGCCGGCAGCGCCAGCAGCGCCGCCACGCCCGCGGCACGCGCCAGCGCGCGCCATTGCCGCCGGATGCGCGTCACCGGTTCATGCCTCCGGCGGCGCCGCCGCCAGCACCTCGCGCCCGCCGTTCGGCTGCACCGGGCTGACGATGCCGGCGGTTTCCATGTCCTCTACCATCCGCGCCGCGCGGTTGTAGCCGATCTTGAGCCGCCGCTGCAAATAGGAGATGGACGCCTTGCGCGACTGCGTGACGATGGCGACGGCCTCGTCGTAAAGCGTGTCGGCGCCGTCGCCGGCCATGTCCTCAAAGCCGGGCGCGGTCGCCGCCGCCGCCGGCGCGTCCACCAGGCCCTCGAGATACTCGGCCTTGCCCTGCGCGCGCAGAAAGTCGGTGACCGCCAGCACTTCGTGGTCGCCGACAAACGCGCCGTGCACGCGCTCCGGCAGCGACTGCCCCGGCGGCAGAAACAGCATGTCGCCGCGCCCCAGCAACTGCTCGGCGCCGTTCTGGTCGAGTATCGTGCGCGAGTCCACCTTGGACGAAACCTGAAACGCAATCCTCGCAGGCACATTCGCCTTGACCAGGCCGGTGACGATGTTCACCGACGGGCGCTGCGTGGCAAGCACCAGATGCACGCCGGCGGCGCGCGCTTTTTGCGACAAACGGACAATCAAGTCTTCCACCTTCTTTCCCACTATCATCATCATATCCGCAAATTCGTCCATGACAATAACAATCAGCGGCATGCTCTCCAGCGCCGGCGCCTGCGCCGCCCCTTCTTCGCCGCCCTCCGCGCCGGCGGCGGCGGCCAGCGGGTCGGTCAGCACCTCGCCGCTTTTGGCGGCGTCGGCGATGCGGCGGTTGTAGGAAGTGATGTTGCGCACGCCGAGCGCCGCCATCAGGCTGTAACGCCGCTCCATCTCCACCACCGCCCAATGCAGCGCGTTGGCGGCCTCTTTCATGTCGGTGATGACCGGCGTCAGCAGGTGCGGAATGTCCTCGTAGGCTTTCAGTTCCAGCATCTTCGGGTCCATCAGTATCAGGCGCACCTGCGCCGGCGTGTTCCTGAACAGCAAACTCATCAGCATAGAGTGCACCGCGACCGACTTGCCGGAACCGGTGGTGCCGGCCACCAGCAGATGCGGCATTCGTTCCAGGTCGGTGAACACGGCGGCGCCGGAGATGTCCTTGCCGAGCGCCAGCGTCAGCGGCGCCGCCGCCTTGTCGTATTCCGCCGAGCGCAGAATCTCGCCGAGCAGCACCGGGTTGCGGTCGCGGTTCGGCGTCTCAATGCCCATCACCGACTTGCCGGGAATGACCTCAACCACGCGCAGACTCGGCACCGACAGAGAACGCGCCAGGTCTTTCTCCAGACTGCTGATGGCGCTGGCCTTGGTGCCGGGCGCCGGCATCACCTCAAAGCGCGTAACCACCGGCCCCGGGCGCGCCTCGACGACTTCGGCCTCAATGCCGAAATCGCCCATCTTGATCTCCAGTTGCCGCGCCAGCGTCTCAAGGTCTTCCTTTGAATAAATGCCGGCCTGCGGCGGCGGCTCGTCCAGCAGTTGCAGCGGCGGCAGTTCGCCGCCGGCGGCGGCGCCGACCGGCAGCGTAATCTGGCGTTCTTTCTCAATGCGCTTGCCCGGCTTCAGTTTCTCCACCGACGGCTCAATCTTCGGCGGCTCCCTGCGCTCCAGTTTGCGTTTTCTGCCGGCGACGGCGCGCGTTCGCACATCGCCGGCCTCCCTGGCGCGGCGGCGTTCGTCCAGCCACTGCCACGCCGCCGCGCCGTGCCGCGCCGCCAGGAACGGCAGCGCGCCCAGCGTGTCCATCAGGCGCAGCCACGGCAGGCCGGTCATCAGCGTGAAGCCGGCGATGACCAGGCTCGTCAGCAGCAGCGTCGCGCCTATCATGCCGAACACATCGTGAAAACTGCGGGCGACGGCCTCGCCCAACACGCCGCCGGCGGTGGCCGGCATGGAGCCGGCGGCGAAGTGCAGCGTCGCAAGGCCGCAGCCGGAAAAAATCGTCAGCACAAAGGCCAGCCACACGACCCAATGGTCGCCGACGAAGTGTCTTGAGGTGGGTCTTGCAGGGGGTCTTGAACGGGGGCTGGAAGACGGCTGCAAAGGCGCGCCGCCGCGAAACAGATGCCACGCGCTGGCAAACACCGCGAGCGGAAACAACGCCAGCGCCGGGCCGCCGAAGATGAAATACAGCGTGTGCGCGAGCCACGCGCCCCAGACGCCGCCCGGGTTGCGCACCCCGTCGCCGGGCAGGTTGTTGGCCCACGACGGGTCGTCCGGGTGGTAGCCGAACAGCATCAGCAGCAGATAAAGGCCGATGCCTGCCAGCAGCAACGCGCACGCCTCGCGCACCCGCCGGCGCAGGCCCGCGCTGATTTCACCGATTTCCGGCCTGGACAACCCGCCGGGTAATTTACGCGCCAAACACGCCTCCTTCCGCTCCCCGCCCTATTCTAACCGCAGCGCGCCCTCTCGTCAGCACGCTGTTTTACGCCGTGAAACAACGCCGCCGCGCCATTCCGGTATAATCCCCCGACCGCCCCCCTGCGGCGGACAACGCCATGGCCAAAACACCGACCCACAGCCGCCTGATCATCATCGGTTCAGGCCCCGCCGGCTACACCGCCGGCGTCTATGCCGCGCGCGCCAACCTGAAGCCGGTGCTGATCTCGGGCTTTGAGCAGGGCGGGCAGTTGATGACGACGACCGATGTGGACAACTGGCCCGGCGGCGAGGAAGGGTTGCAAGGCCCCGGCCTGATGGAACAGATGCTGGCGCATGTCGAGCGTTTCGGCACCGAGGTCGTCAACGACCAGATTGTAGAAAGCGACCTCGCCGTCAAACCGATGCGGCTGAAGGGCGAACTCGGCGAATACACCTGCGACGCGCTGATTATCGCGACCGGCGCGTCGGCGATGTATCTGGGCCTTGAATCGGAAGAGGCCTACAAGGGGCGCGGCGTCTCCGCCTGCGCCACCTGCGACGGCTTCTTTTTCAAGGGCCGCGATGTCGCCGTCATCGGCGGCGGCAGCACCGCCGTGGAAGAGGCGCTTTACCTGTCCAACATCGCCGCCCGGGTTACGCTGGTGCACCGCCGCGACGCGCTGCGCGCCGAGAAAATCCTGCAAACGCGGCTGTTTGAGAAGGAGAAGAACGAAAACATCTCCATTGAATGGAACTGCGAGATGACCGAGGTGCTGGGCGACGACGCCGGCGTAACCGGCATCACGCTGCGCAACAAACTTGACCAGTCGGAGAAACAACTGGATGTGCAGGGCGTGTTCGTCGCCATCGGCCACCGCCCCAACACCGACCTGTTCCGCGGCCAACTTGAGATGCACAACGGCTACATCAAGACCGTCGGCGCCGGCGTGGAAAACCTGACCGCGACCAGCATTGACGGCGTGTTTGCGGCGGGCGATGTGATGGACCCGGTGTACCGCCAGGCCGTCACCTCCGCCGGCACCGGTTGCATGGCGGCGCTCGACGCCGAACGCTATCTCGACCGTCTCGCGGCGAATGGCGGCTGAGCCGGCCGAGCCGACTGAGGCAAAAGGGGCGCGACACCCGCCGCCCGGCGCACAACCGGCGTACGAAGTCGCCGCCCGCCTGAACGCCGCCGCAAAACATGAATGGAACGCCCTTGCGGGCGGCCATATCTTCATGCGGCACGAATTCCTGGACGCGCTTGAAACCCGTGGCTGCGCCGCGCCGAAATTCGGCTGGCACCCGCGCCACATCCTGGCGCGCGATGCCGGCGGCGCGCTGTGCGCGGCGATGCCGCTGTATGCGAAGACCAACGGTTACGGCGAGTTTGTCTTTGACTGGGCGTGGGAACAGGCATATACGGAGCGCGGCATGCGCTATTACCCGAAACTGGTCGTCGCCGCGCCGTACACGCCGGTAACCGCCGCGCGCCTGCTGTGCGCGCCGGGCGACCCGCGCCGCGCGCACCTGCAAGACGGCCTCACCGCCGCCGCCCTCGCCGTCGCCGAACAGGCGGACTGTTCCGGCGTCCACTGGCTGTTTCTGCCCGGCGCCGAACGCGCGCGTTTCGACAACTTCGGCATGGCGATGCGCCTTGACTGCCAGTATCACTGGCACAACAACGACTACCGCGACTTCAGCGACTTCCTGTCGGCGCTGTCGTCAAAAAGGCGCAAGACCATCGCGCGCGAACGCCGCCGCGTGCATGAGCAGGGCATTGAATGCCGGGTGTTGCACGGCGGCGACATCAGCGACGGCTTGTGGCGGAAGATTCACGCCTTTTATGCGAGCACATTCGACCGCAAATGGGGCTACGCGACCCTGTCGGCGGACTTTTTCACAGACATCGGGCGCGCGCTGCCCGGCCGCGTCGTCGTCGTCGTCGCCAGCCTGCGCGGCGAGGACATCGCCTGCGCCATCAACCTGCGCGACGACGACAAACTCTACGGGCGCTACTGGGGCTGCTCCGGGCGCTATGAATGCCTGCACTTTGAGGCGTGTTATTACCGCGGCATTGACTACTGCATTGAGCACAAACTGCGCGCGTTTGAGCCTGGCGCGCAGGGCGAGAACAAAATCTGGCGCGGGTTCCTGCCGATGCCGACCTGGTCGGCGCACTGGCTGAAAGACCCCGCCTTCATGCGCGCCGCCCGCCGCTACTGCCGCGAGGAACGCGCACTGAAAAGCGCGCAAATCGCGGCGCTCTACCGGTCGTCGCCGTACCGCGAGGAAACCATGCCGGCGACACAACGCGCGGTGCGCGACGCCTGTCTTGGCGGTGAGTGCTGAAGGCGGCCT
>RKSI01000094.1 GCA_007570905.1 Gammaproteobacteria bacterium | reverse complement strand
TTCACAACTCCACTATCTCGTAGTCGTATTTGATGTCGGCGGTTTTTTCCAGCATCTTCGACACCGACGAGTGTTTTTCGGCGGAAGCGCGCACCGCCTTGCGAACCTCGTCGTCGGCGATGGCGCGGCCGGTGACGGTGAAGTGGCCGCGGATGCGCGTGAACACGGCGGGTTCGGTGTCGGCGCGCTCGGCCTCAAGGCGTATCTCGACGGCGCGCACATCCTGGCCGGCGGCTTTCAGCATTTTCACGATGTCAAAACTGCTGCAACCGCCGAGGCCCATCAGCACCATCTCCATTGGGCGCGGCGCAAGGTTGCGCCCGCCGGCCTCCGGCGCGCCGTCCATTGTTACGCAGTGGCCGGAGCCGGATTCGCCGACGAACGACATATAGCCGGTCCATTTCACTTTCGCCTTCATGCAAGCAGTTCCCTCAGTTTGTCGCCCGGGTTTTCCGCCGTCATCAGCGCCTCGCCGACCAGACAGGCATAAACCCGGCCGTCGCGCAGGCGCCGGATGTCGTCGCCGGTGTGAATGCCGCTTTCGCTGACGACGATTTTATCACCGGGGACTTGCGCCGCAAGGCGCAGGCTGGTCTCGAGCGACACCTTGAATGTGTTGAGGTCGCGGTTGTTGACGCCGATGAGTTCCGGGCCGCCGCCGGGTTGCAGCACGCGCGCGAGTTCGGCCTCGTCGTGCACTTCGGCAAGGACATCCATGCCGAGTTCGCGCGCCTGACCGAGCAGGTCGCGCAGCAGGCCGTCGTCCGGCAGCGCCGCGGCTATCAACAGCACGGCATCGGCGCCGACCGCCTTGCTCTCGTGCAGTTGGTACGGATCTATGATGAAGTCCTTGCGCAGCGCCGGCAGCGGGCAGTGGCGGCGCACCAGGTCGAGGATGGCGCCGGAACCCCTGAAAAAGCGGTTGTCGGTCAGCACCGACAGGCAGGCGGCGCCGGCGGCCATGTAGTCGCGCGCGATGGCGAGCGGCTCGAACGGCTCGCGCAGCACGCCCTTGCTGGGCGACGCGCGCTTGATTTCGGCGATGACGGCGGTTTGCCGGGCCGACACCAGGCTTTTCAATGTCCGCGCGAAGCCGCGCGCGGCGGATTGCTCTTTGGCGAAGTCCTGCAGGTCTGAAACGCTGTACCGGTCTTTGCGCTGTTTTATCTCGTCGCGTTTGTGCGCGAGAATCTGGCCGAGTATCGTTTCAGCCATCGGCGGGCCGCGCCAGCCGGTTGCTGGCCTCGACCAGCGCGTCGAGTTTGGCCGCCGCGCGCCCGTCGCGCAGCGCGCGCCGCGCCATGTCGGCGCCCTCGCGCAGGCCGCCGGCGAGGCCCGCGATATACAGCGCCGCGCCGGCGTTGGCGGCGACGGCGTCGGCGGCGGCGCCCGCTTCGCCGGCCAGCACCGCGCGCAGCATTTTCAGACTGTCTTCCGGCGACGACACGCGCAGCGCATCTGCGGGCGCGTTGTCGCAGCCGAAGTCGGCGGGCGTCAGCGTGCGCCGCCTGCCACCGCTTTCGGTTTGCTCAAACACCCGCGTCGGCGCCGCCGTGCTGATTTCGTCAAGCCCGTCCTCGGAATGCACCGTCATCACGCGGCGCACGCCGGTGGCGGCGGCGGTGCCGGCCATCGGCTCAAGCCACCTGGCGTCGAACACGCCGATCACGCGGCACGGCGCGGCGGCGGGGTTCAGCAGCGGCCCCAGCAGGTTGAACAGGGTGCGCGTGCCGATGGCCTTGCGAACCGGCGCGACCTGTTTCATCGCCGGGTGAAAGCACGGCGCGAACAGAAAGCCGATGCCGGTCTGACGGATGCATTCGGCGGCCTGTTCGGCGCCGAGTTCAAGGCGCACGCCGGCGGCCTCCAGCACATCGGCGCTGCCGCTTTGGCTCGACACCGAGCGGTTGCCGTGCTTGGCGACGATTGCGCCGGCGCCCGCCGCCGCCAGCGCCGCGCCGGTGGAGATGTTGAAAGTGCCGGCGCCGTCGCCGCCGGTGCCGCAGGTGTCCAGCAGGTTTTCGGCGGCGACGGCGACGGGCACCGCGAACTGCATCAGCGTGCGCGCCGCCGCCGCGATTTCGGTCACGGTCTCGCCCTTGTCGCGCAGCGCGACCAGAAAGGCGCGCGCCCGCTCGCCGCCGGCGGCGCCCGTCATCATCTCGCGCATCGCGCCGGCCATCGTCTGTTCGTCCAGGTTGTCGCCGCGCGCGAGTGCGGCGATGGCGGCGTCCATCAATGATTCAGGCATCTTCGAGAAAGTTTCTCAGCAACTGGCGGCCGTGCTGCGTGAGGATGGATTCCGGGTGAAACTGCACGCCGGCGACGCGGTGCTGCTTGTGGCGCACGCCCATGATTTCGTCGCCGCCTTTGCCGTCGTCGTCCGTCCACGCGGTGATTTCAAGGCAGTCAGGCAGCGTGTCTTTTTCAATGACGAGCGAGTGGTAGCGCGTCGCCTCAAACGGGCTGGCGAGCGATGTGAACACGCCGTCGCCGCGGTGGTGAATCATCGAGGTTTTGCCGTGCATGATTTGCTTTGCGCGGACGATGCGTCCGCCGAACGCCTGGCCGATGGCCTGGTGGCCGAGGCACACGCCGAGCAGCGGCACGCTGCCGGCGAAGGCGCGCACCGCCTCGAGCGAGACGCCGGCCTCGGCGGGCGTGCACGGCCCCGGCGAGATGACGATGCGTTCGGGGCGCATGTCGCGGATGTCGCCGGCGCCGGCCTCGTCGTTGCGCACGACCCGCACCTCGGCTCCCAGTTCGCCCAGATACTGCACCAGGTTCCAGGTGAACGAGTCGTAGTTGTCTATCATCAATATCATCAACTTGTCCGCGCCGGTGCGATTGTATCAGGGCATTTCGCAGGCGATGGCCGCCGCCTCGAACATCGCGCGCGCCTTGCTCATGGTTTCCTCCCACTCGCGTTCGGGGCGAGAGTCGTACACCAGGCCGGCGCCGGCCTGCACAATCAGCGCGCCGTCCTTGATGACCGCGGTGCGGATGGCGATGGCGGTGTCCATCGCGCCGTTCCAGCCGATGTAGCCGACGGCTCCGGCGTAGATGTTGCGCTTGACAGGCTCGAGTTCGGCGATGATTTCCATCGCGCGTATCTTCGGCGCGCCCGACAGCGTTCCCGCCGGGAAGGTCGCGCGCAGAGCGTCCATCGGGCCGACGCCGTTTTTCTTTTGCGCGGTGACATTGGAGACGATGTGCATGACATGCGAATAACGCTCGACTATCATCCGCTCGGTCACCCGCACGCTGCCGGTTTGCGCGACGCGCCCGAGGTCGTTGCGCCCGAGGTCTATCAGCATCAGGTGTTCGGCGAGTTCCTTCGCGTCGGCCAGCAGTTCGCGCTCAAGGCGCAGGTCTTCGTCGTGGCCGCGCCCGCGCGGGCGCGTGCCGGCGATCGGGCGCAGCGTCAGTTGCCCGTCTTCAAGACGCACCAGTATCTCCGGCGACGAGCCGACGATGCTGAAATCCTCCAAATCCAGGTAATACATGTAGGGCGACGGGTTAAGGCGGCGCAGCGCGCGGTAGAAGTTCAGGTCGGCGCCGCTGAAGGGCGCCTTGAGGCGCTGCGACAGCACAATCTGCATCGCGTCGCCGGCGGCGATGTAGTCGCGGCAGGTTTCAACCGCGCGCATGAAGGCGTCGCGCCCGAAGCTGGAAACGAATTGGTGTTCGAGTGTCGGCGGCGTCCGGG
>RKSI01000032.1 GCA_007570905.1 Gammaproteobacteria bacterium | reverse complement strand
CTGAGGGACGACGCGACGCAGAATCTGTATGTGGTGGTGGAAAACAACGACGACATCGGCGCCGGAACAACAGTCGCGCTGTCGGACAACGATGTGCTGAGTTCAGCCACGCAGGGGAGATTCCTGAGCGGTTTCAGCGGATATGAGATTGCCGTGAGGGTCAACGCAGGCGCTTCACAGATGACGGACACGGCGGTGATTACGGCAACGGTGACGGGCGGCTTCGGCGGCGTCACGACGGCGACCTACCGCTTCCCGGTGGTGGCCGCGAGCGCGCCGCTGGCGCAGGCGGCTTTGGCGTCTGCCGACAGCGACGATGACGGGATTATTGACAACATAGACCAATTTGACAACGACGGCCGCCTGCCGGTGGTCGTGGATGAGGAGGCGGGCGTGGCGGGCGCCAGCCCGTGGCACCACATCCGCCCGGCGCGGTCGGTGCACAACCTGCGGCTTGGCGAGGACACGGTGGAGCGGCTGGCGCGGGCCACTGAAGCCAGTCAGGTGGACGACTACGCCGAATACTCGGCGTCGGTAACGCCGCCCGACACCAGCAATCTGGCGGTGGTCTATGAGTTTGAGATCGGCCCCGTGGCCTACGCCAATGTGACGACGGAAGGGCGCACCGGCGGCGTCGCTGGCGTGATTATTCCGCTGCCGAGCAGTTTGTATCAGAGCGGCGCTATTGTGGTGAAATACCCGCCGGAGCGGCCGTTCAACGAGGAAAACGGCAACGGCTACGGCTTTGCGCCACTGCAAAACGGCACGTGCCCGGATGACACGGGGGATGCGCGCAGCCTGTACCGCGAAGAAGATGGAGCACTGCGGCGCACGAAGCGCGCCGACGACGCCTGCGTTGTGCTCTATATCGTGGACGGCGGCCCCAACGACGACGACGGCGTGGCCGACGGCACCATCAGGGACGATAGCGGCATCATTCCCCGTCCTCTCGGCGGTGGCGGTAGCCGCAGTCACTCCGGCGCCTTCGGCCCGGCAGCGCTGGCCGCGTTGTTGCTGCTGCTGATGCTGGCCGCGCTGCTGAAACCCACGCGCCGCCCGCCCGGTGGCGCAAACGGGCCTAACGGCGTGCCGGCGCTGCTGAAACCCGCGCGCAACGCGCACACCGGCGGCCACGCCGCGAATGGCGCAAACGGCGCGTCGGCGCACCTTCTGCAAGCGCCGCACAGCGCACACGCCAGCCGGCAAGCGCACACAACCGCCACTTCTGCGAAAGCGGCAATCCGCTCACAACGCCGCCGCCGCGCCTAAGCCGCCGGCGATGTCCGTCGGCCTGATTATGGGCAGCGCCGGCGACTGGCCGGTGCTGAAACACGCCGCCGACCAACTCCGGCAACTCTCCATCCCGTTTGAGAAAAACATCGTCTCGGCGCACCGCACGCCGGAATGGATGTTTGAATACGCGCGCGGCGCCGAACAGCGCGGCCTGCAATGCATCATCGCCGGCGCCGGCGGCGCCGCCCACCTGCCGGGCATGGTCGCGGCGCTGACCACGCTGCCGGTGCTCGGCGTGCCGGTGCCCGGACGCCACCTGTCGGGCCACGATTCACTGCTGTCCATCGTGCAAATGCCGCGCGGCGTCCCGGTCGCCACCTTCGCCATCGGCGAAGCCGGCGCCGCCAACGCCGCCCTGTTCGCCGCCTCCCTGCTGTCCCTCCACTCTCCGGAGTTGCGCCAGGCACTGCAAACCTACCGCAAAGACCAACGCCAATCCATCCTGCAAGACACCCTGCCCGACTGAACCGGATGATTGGCTGACAGCAGGCATTCATTCCAACGCAACGCAGAACCATTTTGGCGAACTCCATATTCGTGACGGAGGAAACAGCGCCGTGCTGACAGACGAAGAACTGATTGAACTCATCAAGGGCGGCGAGGGCGGCGAGGGCGAGCGCGTGGAATTCACCTCCGCCGCGCAGGACATGGACAAGTTGCGTCAGGCAATTTGCGCTTTTGCCAATGACCTGCCCAACCACAACCAGCCGGGGGTTCTCTTTGTCGGCCTGAAAGACAACGGCGATTGCGCCGGACTGTCCGTTGATGACGCCCTGCTGAAGACACTGGGCGGCCTCCGCAGCGACGGGAAAATCCACCCCTTTCCCGCCATGACTGTCGGGAAGAAGAAATTGCAGGGCTGCGAAGTTGCGGTTATTCAGGTCATGCCGTCGGAAAACCCGCCGGTGAAAGTGGATGGCCGCTGCTGGATACGCACAGGCCCGCAGCGCGCGCAAGCCACCGCCGAAGAGGAGCGCCGCCTTACCGAGAAACGGCGCTGGGGGAATCTTGCATTTGACATGCACGGGGTTGCCGGGGCTACTGTGGAAGACGACCTTGACATGCAAAAATTTGAAACCGAGTATCTGCCCGCCGCGGTTTCCCCGGAGGTGCTGGAGGAAAATGCGCGCTCCGCCGAAGACCAGTTGAGGGCATTGCGCCTTGTAACGCGCGACGGCACGCCGACCGCCACCGCGATTCTGATGCTGGGCGTTGACCCGCGCCGCTGGTTTCCCGGCGCATACATCCAGTTTGTGCGTTATGACGGCGGGGAAGTAACCGACCCTGTTCTTGACCAGGTTGAATTGTCCGGAACCCTTTCCGGCCAACTGCGCGAAGCCGATTTTCTGTTGAAAAGAAACATAACCACCGCGCTTGACATGAGCGGCGACCGGCATGTTGAAAAACCGGATTATCCCTTTGTGGCGTTGCGTGAACTGGTTCGCAACGCGGTCATTCACAGGAATTACGACAATTCCACCGCGCCGGTGCGTATTTCGTGGTTTCGGGATTGTCTGCAAATCAGCAGCCCGGGTTCCGTCTATGGGGAAGTTACCAGGCAGAATTTCGGCGACCCCGACGCCACCAGTTACCGCAATCCCGCGATTGCCGAGGCGATGAAATACCAGGGGTTTATGGAGCACTTTGGCACGGGCATCGCAAAGGCGAGAAAAGCGCTGAAAGAAAACGGCAATCCCCCGCCGGAACTCAGGCCCGAGGACACCTTTGTCTTTGTCACCATCCATAAACGGCCATGAAAACAATCGCCTTTTTCAACAACAAGGGCGGCGTCGGCAAGACTTCGCTGGTCTATCACCTTGCCTGGATGCTGGGCGACCTCGGCTGCCGCGTCCTTGCAGCCGATTTGGACCCGCAGGCCAATCTTAGCGGCATGTTTCTCGACGAGGGCAGGCTGGAGGAATTGTGGCAGGGACGCGAGGGGCGCACCATCGACGGGGACATCGCGCCGCTGTTTGAGGGCGTCGGCGATATTGCCGCCGCTCCGCACATTGAGAAAATCGGCGGGAGAATCGGCCTGCTGGCGGGAGATTTGGCCCTTTCCAGGCGCGAAGACTTTCTTTCCGCGGAATGGCCGCTGTGCCTTGATTCCCAACCGCGTTCCTTTCGCGTTACAACCGCTTTTTCACGGCTGATACAACACGCCGGCAGTTTCCGGGCCGATATTGCGCTGATTGATGTCGGCCCCAACCTGGGGGCCATCAACCGGGCGGCGCTGATTGCAAGCGACCATGTCGTCATCCCGCTGGCCCCCGACCTCTTTTCCCTGCAAGGGCTGAGAAATGTGGGGCCGGCTCTCAAGGCGTGGCGGAAAGGCTGGCGGGAGAGGCGCCGGAAAAAACCCGGCGGCCTTGATATTGAACTGCCTTCGGGGGACATGCGGCCTGCGGGCTATGTCATCATGCGCCAC
>RKSI01000044.1 GCA_007570905.1 Gammaproteobacteria bacterium | reverse complement strand
GCAAGTTGCCCGCAGTCAGCGCGCCGTGCTGGGCGAGGAAGTTCTGATAGCGCTGAAGCCTTTCTTCGCGCGATGTGCCGCCCGAGATGTTGTCCAGGTTTTTGTCCCCCATTTTCAGGGAGATTTCGCGGGACAGCGCCTCGACGATTTCTTCCGACGGCAACGTCAGATGCCAGCGGTTGCCGTCGTTGCGGTGCACCACGACTTCCAGGCCGGGCGGCAGCGGCTTGCCGCCGAGCGCGGCGAGGGCCGCTTTCGGGTCCTTGTCAAATTCGGCGCGGAACCCCTCGTCGCAGATGTAAAGATTGGCCAGCGCGGCGGACGCCGCCGGCGTCAGCACCGGCGCAACCGTGTTTTCCTGTTTTTCCATGAATGAATACTCCTTCAGGCTTGCGTAACCAGTGAAACGTTCAAGGGATGGGTCTGCCCGAGAGCGGATCCCTGCCCCACCCGGTGAAGAAGCTGAAACCGCGGTTCCTCGGCGGCCAGTCGCCCCTCGCGTAGGCGGCCCGGCGCTCGGCGTAGTATGCGCTTTTTTCCGCGTTGGTCCCGTTGTACGGGAACCCCCCGCCGGAGATTCTGCCCAGGTCTTCGTCCCCCATTTCACGGGCAAGCGCCTCAACCACTTCTTCCGACGGAAGCGTCAGATGCCAGCGGTCGCTTTCGTTGCGGTGAACCACGACTTCCACATCGGGCGGCAGCGGCTCGCCGCCAAACGCGGCAAGGGCGGCTTTCGGGTCTTTGTCAAATTCGGCGCGGAATCCCGTGTCATAGATGTAAAGAGCGACCAGCGCGGCCATCGTCTCCGGCATCGGCGCCAGCGTGTTTCCCTGTTGTTTTTCCATGAATGAATCCCCCTTCACGGCTTGTGTCAATCAGCGGGAAGCCCGGAGTCTCCCCGGAACCCGCGTCCCGGGCAGCCCGGCCCTTCCGTTATTTGCGGCAGAGCAATCCTCTGCCAGCCTCTGTTATCCACAAGGGATAAACCAGTCTTGAATGATAGGGGCGGCGCCCGTCTTGTCAATGATGACAAAGGTTTCTGAACGGGCGCGGCGCGGCGGCGCGCAAACAAGTGCGCGCCCGTTACTTGATTTTTGCTTCCTTGTAGAGGACGTGCTTGCGCACGACGGGGTCGTATTTCTTGATCTCGAGTTTTTCGGCGTTGGCGGTCTTCTTGCGCGAGGTCGTGTAGTAATGGCCGGTGCCGGCGCTGGAGACGAGTTTAATCTTGTCGCGCATCGCCCTACACCTTGACGCCGCGCGCGCGCAAATCGGCGAGCACGGCTTTCAGCCCTTTCTTGTCTATGATGCGCATGCCCTTGCGCGACACCCGCAGTTTGACCCAGCGCTTCTCGTCCGGCTCCCAGAAACGCCGGACATGCAGGTTCGGCAAAAAGCGCCGCCGCGTCTTGTTGTGCGCGTGCGATACATGGTTGCCGCTCATCGGCTTCTTTCCGGTTACCTGGCAGACTCTGGACATGACGGTTCTCCCCCGCGGGGCCGCACAGCATACCACGCCGCCGGGCAAAAGCAACCCTGAACCCCGCCGCAAACACGCCGGTCTGCGGCCCGCGAAAAGGGAAATTGCCGCGCATACACGCACGCCGTCTCGCGGGCGGCGGCGGCGGGATGGAATATAATCGCCGCGATGGAGCACGACAACGACAACGCCGGCGGCGGTGAAAGCGGCGTCGCCGCAGACAACGCCGGGAGCGGCATCAGGAGCGGCGGTGAAAGCGGCGCCGGCGGCGGCGCAGGCAGCGCAGACGACAGCGCCGACATCACCGCCGCCCGGCGCTGGGTCATCAAGGTCGGCAGTTCGCTGGTCACCGACGGCGGCTGCGGCCTCAACCGCGCGCTGATTGGCGACTGGGCCGCGCAGATTGCGCGATTGATGCGCGCCGGCGGCCAGGTCGCGCTGGTGTCGTCCGGCTCGATTGCCGAGGGCGTCAGCCGCCTCGGCTGGCGCGAAAGGCCGCAAACCCTGCACGCATTGCAGGCCGCCGCCGCGGTCGGGCAGATGGGGCTGATGCAGGGCTACCGCGAGGCGTTCGCCGGCCACGGCGTCAACACCGCGCAGGTGCTGCTGACGCACGAGGACTTCCGCGACCGCCAGCGCTACCTGAACGCGCGCGCGACGCTGACGACGCTGCTGGAACTGGGCGTGGCGCCGGTCATCAACGAGAACGACACCGTCTCCACCGACGAGATTCAACTCGGCGACAACGACACTCTGGCGGCGCAGGTCGCCAACCTCGTGGACGCCGACCTGCTGCTGATGCTGACGAACCAGCGCGGCCTGTTCACCGGCGACCCGAACCGCGACGGCGGCGCCGAACTGATACGCCGCGCGCGCTCCGGCGACGCGCTGCTCGACAAGGCCGCAGGCCCCAGCATCGGCGAACTGGGCCGCGGCGGCATGATCACCAAGGTGGCGGCGGCGCGGTGCGCGGCGCAGTCGGGCGCATCAACCATCATCGCGCCGGGGCACGAGGCGGATGTCATCGGGCGCATCGCCGCGGGCGAGGCGCTCGGCACGCTGATTCAGGCCGGCGGCAGGCCGCTGGCGCTCAGGAAACGCTGGATTGCAAACCTCAAGCCGCGCGGCGCGCTGACGCTGGACGACGGCGCCTGCCGGGCGCTGTGCGATCTCGGCAAAAGCCTGCTGCCGGTCGGCGTCGCCGCGCTCGACGGCGACTTCCGGCGCGGCGACATGGTCGTGTGCCGCAGCGCCTCGGGCGACGCCGTGGCGCGCGGCCTCGCCAACTACGCCGCCGACGAGGCGCGCCTGATTATCGGCAAAAGCGGCGGCGAAGTGAAAGCCATCATGGGCGCGCGCTACGAGGAGGAATTAATCCACCGCGACAACCTCGCGCTGGACGCCCGCTTCAACTGAAACGGGCGGCGCGAATCCGCGGCATCCGGCGGGCGTTCGCGGCAGATGGAGAGCGGCGCCGGCCACGACAGGCGGCGGCGCAAGGCGGGCGTTCAGCCGCTGTTCCGCCCGTGCATCTGCGCCCCGGCGGCACAGGCGGCGCGGGCGCGGCGACGGGCGTTCAGCCGCTGTGGTGTATCGCCGCCAGCGACGGCTTCAGCGTGTAGCCGCGGATGCGGCGCGAGAAGTCGGCGAGTTTCTGCAGGCCGGTTTCCTCGGCCTGGCGGCACCATTCATGCAGCAGGTCGCACAGCCGGTGCTGGTCGCCGTGGTTGGCGTTCCACAGTTCGTGCAGTTTGCGCTTGAATTCATAGACCACCTCGAGTTTGCGGTTGTCGTCCAGCACCCGTTTCAGCGTGTCGCGGTCCTGGTCGCTGACATGGCGGTCGTGCAGCAGCATCACGCGGCGCGCGCGGCGCAGCAGTTTGCGGTAGCCGCTGTCGGCGCCCGCCAGTTCGGCGCGTATCACCGGCACGATGACGCTGGCGGCGTACTCGCGCATTACATGCAGGCGGCTGTGGAACAGCGCCGCGGCGGTTTTAAGGTCAAGCGCGCCGGTCTGCGCGGCGCGGCGCTGCGGCACCGGCGCCAGCCGCAGCACGCGCGCCAGGCCGGCGGCGCGCAGCAGCCGGATGTAAAGCCAGCCGATGTCGAATTCCCACCACTTGAACGAGAACTTCGCCGAGGACGGGAAGGCGTGGTGGTTGTTGTGCAGTTCCTCGCCGCCGATGAGCAGGCCGAGGTTGCTGAAATTGGTGGAGTTGTCGTCGGTGGCGAAGTTGCGGTAGCCGCCGTAGTG
>RKSI01000122.1 GCA_007570905.1 Gammaproteobacteria bacterium | reverse complement strand
TAGTCACGATTGGTCCCCGTGACAATATCCAGATCACCGTCACCGTCCATGTCGCCCAGCGCCACATCCCCCGTCGGATAAAGGTTGCCTGTTTCCGCGCCCGCGCCAAAACCGCCCTGCCCGTCGTTCAGATACAGGCGCAGGCGGTTGTACAGGTACGGGTTGTTGTGATTCAACTGCGCCACCATCACGATATCCAGGTGACCGTCGTTGTTCACATCGCCGAGCGCCGTGCTGTTCCCTACATAACCGAGGGATACCGCCCGGCCAAAACGCCACCCGCCGAGGTTCAGGTGGTAAACGCTTGCGTTCCGCTTCTTGCCGACCACGAGATCGGGCCGGCCGTCACCGTTAATGTCGCCGATTGACACATCCCAGTGAGGGCGTAGGGAATTCAACTCGCCTTGCCATTCAAAACCGCCGGCGCCGTCACCGCGGTAAAGGTCAATGCCGCCGCTCGGACCGTTCAGCGGGAGCACAAGGTCCAGATGACCGTCGCCGTCAATATCCGCCGTCTCAAGGTCGTTGACGCGCAGGACGGACAATGAAGAGTCAATGGCGCCGCCGCTGTCAAACCCGCCGCGCCCGTCGTTCTTGTACAGCATCACATGAACCTGGCCCTCCCATGAACCGGCCACGATATCAACATCGCCGTCCTTGTCGTAGTCGCCGAAGGTCAGATAATGAGAATGCGTGGCAGCCGTAACAACCGCGGAACGGGTCCAGGAAGAACCGTTGAAATAAACCACAATGCCGTTCTCACCGGCGGTAACGACATCCAACCGGTCATCGCCGTCAAGGTCTTGCAGTGCAATGTCATAAATGGCGGTGGTGCCCGCCGGGATAATCAACTGGTCTTCCAGGGCGCGGTCAGCGGTGATGGTTACGACGGTCTCGTCGGCAAAGTCGCTGATGGCGCCGGTGCGGGTGGAGGCGCCGATGACAAAAGCGGCTCCGGTCGAGGCGGTGGTCGCACCCGCCGGGTTGCCGAGAGTGACGGTCCAGGTTTCGGTGGCTTCGTTCGCGTTGTCATCAAAGGTGGCGATGGAAACCGTCGCCGAGGCCGAACCGCTGGTGATAACCGCGACGCCGCCGGGGAAGTCGGTCATCGGGTTGCCTTCGGCATCGGCGAAGTCCTGCGGAGTTGCCGTGCTGAGCGCGTCGGCGCCGCTGCTGATGTTCCAGGCCACGCGGACGGTTTCATCAACAGCCGCCCCGCCGTGGCCGAGAACAATGGTGAAAGTCAGCGTCGCGCCTTCGGCCACCGGCGGCGGAGACGCCGGAATATGCAGCGTCGGCGGCGTGTCGTCGTCGTTGATAACGCCGTTTTGCGACACCGCTCCGCCCAGCCGCGCGCTCAGACCCGGGTCGCTGAGAGTAACGGCGTAGGTCTTCGCGCCTTCGCCCGCGTCGTTGTCAATGGTCGGCACGGTGATGGTTACTTCGCGCCTGTCGTTCGGGATGACGGCGATGCCGCTCGGGAATTCGGTCATCGGTTCGCCCGCAATATCGGCGAAGTCGGACGGGCTTGCCGGGTTGTCGCCGCTGCCGCTGATGCGCCAGGCCGCGGCGACGGTGCCTGCCGGCGGCTTCAGGCTCTCGCCGATGAAGACGCCGAAATCGCCGCTGCCGTACAGATGGCAAACCGAGCAGGAAATGGCGTGCGTGTCTATCGCGACGGTAAAGCGGATGTCTGCGCCTTCATCCACCGTGGCAGGGGCGGCGGACAGTTTGAGGGGGCGCAGCGGCAACCTGTTGAAATCGCTCATGCCGATGAAGCCGATGCGCGAGGAAGTCGTCGCCAGTTCGGCGCCCGCCGGATTGCTCAGGACTATCGTGTAGCTCTCCGTTGTTTCCACCCGGAGATCATTCAAGGTCGGCACGGCAACGGTGACTTCGCGCGCGCCGTTCGGAATGACGGCGGTGCCGCGGGGAGCAACCCTCATTGATGGGCCGCCGGGTTCGCGGAAGTCGCTCGGCACAGCCGGGGCGTGGCCGTTTGGCCGGATAATCCAGGCCACGCTGACGGCGCCGTCGGAAGTCGTCTCATCGGCGCCGATGCTGACGGTGAACCGGACAACCCCGCCCTCGGCCACCGGCGTAGGCTGACTGAGCGTGATGCGGCGTTCCACCGCGACACCATCAATGCCGATTCGCTTCACCACCGGTGTCAGCGACGGCAGTTTTGTCTTCAACTGGACGCGCCAGCGCAAATCATCGCCCGGCGTCAGAAACCGCACTCTCTCGCCGGGGTACGCCAAGTACCAGCGCGCGCCGCCGTTGTTTGTCAGGTAATAATGAATCCGGGTGTACAGCGGCTGCTCCGCGGTTGCGGTCAGGCGAACCACCTGTGGCACCGGCGCGTCGCCGTTGACCTTGCGCGAAAGAAGCAAACTGCGCGAATTATCGTACGACACGCGGCCCGCCGCGTCTTGCGGATGCCCCGACCAGCCCTGCACACTGATGGCCTCCAGCAAGGTGAATTTGTCGCCCATCACCACATCCGGGGCGCCGTCGCCGTTCACATCGCCGACCGCGACGGTCCTTGACCTCATGCCGAGGTAGGAGCCGGTTGTTTCAAAAACGCCGTTGCCGTCGTTGCGATAGACTTTGGTGTTGTTTTTGGTTCCCTCGACAAGGTCCAGGTCGCCGTCGCCGTCCATGTCCGCCAATTCAAGGTCAAACACCCCCGTGCGGTGCACAAACCTGCCGTCCGCGAAACCGCCGGCGCCGTCGTTCAGATACAGAACCGTGTCGCGGCGGCGCCCGCCGGCGAGGATGTCAAGGTCGCCGTCGTTGTCCACATCGCCCAGCGCGATGCTCCTGACCAGGGCCGCATCGCCCGCGTAGCGCAGTGTCTGTGCGCTGCCGAATCCGCCGCTGCCGTCGTTCAGATAGAAAACACTCGCGGCCCTGTATTTGCCGAGGACGATGTCCGGGCGCCCGTCGCCGTTGAGGTCACCGAGCGCCAGCGCCCTGTTGAGGGTGTAGGTGCCGACAGGCAGGCGGTGGTGCAGCGAGAAATTGGCCCTGCCGTCGTTCAGGTACACATAGACATTCCCGGTCGTGCCCCTGTTGGTGGCCACGATATCCAGATCGCCGTCGCCGTCCATGTCTTCCACGGCCACATCAACGGGGAATATCCTGGACACCGGAAACTCGGCAAAAACGCCGTTTCCGTCGTTCCTGTATATCCTTATCCTGGCACGCCTGTCGGCTGCGATGATGTCCACATCGCCGTCGCGGTCAAAATCACCGAAGGCGATATCCCGCGAGCGCTTGGCCGTTACCGTGACGGGCCGGATGGCGGCCAGCGCGGAGACGCTGTGGGCGGAACTCATACTGCCGATTTCGCCGATGAAATAAATCAGGATGCCGCTGTCGTTGCTGGCGGTGATGACATCCAGGCGGCCATCGCCGTTCATGTCCTGCAAGCCGATGTCGTCAATCAGCGTAACGGTGTCGGAAGAATTGCCGAGCCGCGCCCTTGCTGTCCAGAAATGCGTGGCGTGGCGGTATTGCGCGTGGCCGAGCGTTACGCCGCCGGTTGTCCAGCGCGCCATCCACAACGGGCTGCGGTCGGTGTCCACCAAATCCCGAGTCTGAAAATCCTCAACAAACGAAAAGCCGCCTTGCGCGGCATCGTCCGCCTGCGCCGCGCACAGCGGCGCCGACAGCGCCGCCAGCGTCAGCGCCGCGCATCCGTAAAAGGCCATCGCTGTATTAGTGAGTCTGTGCTTGCACCCCATATCCGGCTCCCGGACTTGCGGGCCATTGTTCCACAATCGGCCGCCGGCGGCAAGCAACCCCCAAAAAAGCGCGCTGTACAGCGGTTTTTCGTCAAACCGGCGGCGCGGCGGTGCTATAATCGCAGCCATCGCGCTTTTTGCCGCCGATGCCGCCATTGCCGCCAACGCCTCTCCAGACCCGACAAAACCGCCAATTCAAGCCGATGAAACCGCTAATCAGCGCGCACAACATCACCGTCATGCGCGGGCGGCACGCGCTGTTGCAGAATGTCTCGCTGCATGTCGGCGAGCGCGATTTCATCACCGTGGTCGGGCCGAACGGCGCCGGCAAATCCACGCTGCTGAAGTGCCTGCTGGGGTTTCACGCGCCCGACAGCGGCACGGTGGCGCGCGCCGACGGGCTGAAAACCGGTTATGTGCCGCAGCGGTTCACCGCCGACCGCGCCATTCCCATCTCGGCGCGGCGCTTTCTGACGCTGCGGCGCAAGGCCGGCGATGCGGCGGTGGCGCGCGCCGCCGACGAGACCGCGGTCGGCGATGTGCTCGACAAGATGCTTTATGCGCTGTCCGACGGCGAATTGCAGCGCGTGCTGCTGGCGCGCGCGCTGCTCGGCGACCCGCAACTGCTGGTGCTGGACGAACCGGCGCAAAACCTTGATATTTCAGGGCAACTGGCGTTTTACAAACTGCTGGAAAAGATAGTCCGCGAGCGCGGGGTGTCAATCCTGATGGTGTCGCACGACCTGCACCTGGTGATGGCCTCGACGCGCCGCGTGGTCTGCCTGTTCCATCATGTATGCTGCTCCGGCGAGCCGCACGAGGTCGCGCAAGACCCGGATTTCATCGCGCTGTTCGGCGACGACATGGCGCGGATGATGGCGGTGTATCACCATGTCCACGACCATGTCCACGAGCGTGCGGGCGTGCGCGCGGACGACGGCGCCGGACATGCCTGAATAACATGCTTGAAGTTCATGCTTGAAGATTTCGTGCTGCGCGCGCTGGCAGCCGGCGTCGGCGTCGCGCTGATTGCCGGCGCGCTCGGCTGCTTCGTGGTGTGGCGGCGCATGGCCTACTTCGGCGACTCGCTGGCGCACAGCGCGCTGCTCGGCGTCGCGCTGGGGCTGCTTTACGGCTTCAGCGTCAATCTCGGCACCATCGTTGTGTGCTCGGCGTTCGCGGTGCTGCTGGTGTGGCTGCGGCAAAAGCATGTTCTGGCGACCGACACGCTGCTCGGCATTCTCGCGCACGCCGCGCTGTCGGTCGGCGTCGTCGCCGTCAGTTTTCTCGACAACACGCGCTTTGACCTGCACGGCTATCTGTTCGGCGACATCCTGACCGTCACCGCGCACGACCTCTGGTGGATTTACGGCGGCGCCGTCGTCGTCCTCGGCCTGCTGCTGGCCAACTGGCAGGCGCTGACGCTGATGACGATACACGAAGACCTGGCGCGCGCCGAGGGCGTCCACACCTTCCGCATGCACCTGCTGCTGATGTTTCTGATGACCATCGTCGTCGCGGTGTTTTTGCGCATCGTCGGCATTCTGCTGATTACCTCAATGCTGATTATCCCGGCGGCGACGGCGCGCCAACTGGTGCGCTCAACCGGCGCGATGGCGGCGGCGGCGGCGGCGCTCGGCGCGGCGGCGGTGGTCGCCGGCATCTTCGGTTCAATCGTGTTTGACACGCCGTCCGGCCCGTCCATCGTCGCGGCGGCGGCGCTGATGTTCGCGGCGGTGTTTCCGCTGTCGCTGTGGGTGCGTTCGCGCAGCCGCGCCGCTAACGAGGCGGCCGGGCCGGCTGAGCCGGTGCGCCGGCGCGCTTGACTTCCTCCAGCAGATTTTCGGGCGTGCGGTAGCCGCTCAGCAGTTTGCCGTCGGCGAGCAGAAAGGCGGGCGTGCCGCGCACGCCGAGCGTCTCGGCGATGCGCATGTTGCGGTCCACCGGGTGGTCGCAATCTTTCTGTTCAATCGCGCCGCCGTTTTTGGCGCGGTCGAGCGCGGCGCGGCGGTCGTCGGCGCACCACACCGATATGGCGTCACGGCGCGATTTCTTGCCGAGATACGGAATCAGCAGGTAGTTAACGCGGATGCCGAGTTCATTGACGCGCTTCATCTGGTTGTGGAATTTGCGGCAATAGCCGCAGTTCACATCGCTCAGCACGGTGACCGTGTAGCGCGTTTTTTCGGGCGCGTACGAGATGACGGCGGCGGCGCGGGCGGCGTCGGCGACGCTGTGGCGCAGGCCGGCGTAGGCGCGCTCGGTCAGGTCGGCGCCGGCTTTCAGGTCATAGAGCGTGCCGGAAAGCAGGAACGCGCCGTCGTGCGTCAGGTAATAAATGCTGCCGCCGGCGACGACTTCATAGACGCCTTCCAGCGGCGTCGGCGTCACCCGCTCAACGCGCACATTCGGAAACGACGCCGCCATATATTGCGCGGCCTGTTCGGCGGTCATTTCCGCGGCGGCGGCGCCCGCCGCCAGCGCCGCCGCCAGCAACGCGATGCGTGTTGTGATGCGCCTTGCCGCGCCTCTTGTCGTGCGCGTTGCCGCGCGCCGCGCGGCGCGCCTTGTGATGTCTCTCGTGCCGCCCTCCATGACACGAGTTGTCGTTGTTTGTGTCATTGCTTCCTCAATAGTTGAACGCCGTCAAATGCAGCGTGATGATGCCGCCGTAGGCCTGGTCTGAATCGATGATTTCGCGGTGCTCCAGTTTCACCAGGCCGACGCCCGGAGCATACCACTCGTCGGTTCTGAAAACAATTTCGTCGCGCGCCACGCTCAAACTGCGCGCGATTTCAAGCCGCGCCTCGCCGCGTATATGCAGGCATTGTTCAAAGCGCCCCGCCGGGACTTCCACCGTCTCGCCGTCGGCGAGTATCTGCCACTGCATGTCGTAGTCAAACGCGCGTTTAAGCGGCGTCTCGACCGGAAACGGGCGCGCCAACAGATACGGCTTGACGCGGTAAGTCCAGCGGGTGCCGGGCTGCAGCGGCTCTTTCAGCACAAAGCGCCCGCTCTCGGCGGGACGCGGGCGTTTCTCGATGACGGTGCGCTTGGCGGCGCGGACTATGCCCTCGTCCAGTTGTTGCAGATAGTAGTGGTTGCCGGTGCCGCTCTTGCGGACATGATACAGTTCGCCGCCCACCCGCCGCTCGCCGAGGTTCTCGATTTGCAGGGTGTTTTCGCTGCGTTTGTAGGGCGTCGTCGTCGTCACACGGTAATCCCAGGCAAGGCCCTCGTCCAGCGGGAAGTAGCCGCGCGGCGGTTCGCCGCCGCAGGCGGCGACAAGGCAGCACGCCGCCGCCGCAAGACACCGCCGCGCGTAGTGCTTGATGCGCGCGCCGCCTGTCAAGCAGTCCGGGAAAAGCGCCTGAAGACGCGCGCGCGCCGCCTGCGTCATGGCCGCTACTTGTCCGGCAGTTCCGGGGCCGGCAGGTCGTAAATCAGGATGCGCGAGGTCTCGTCTTCGGCCCACAGCCTGGCGATGCCGCTGGCGCGGCGGCGCACCCCTTCCTCAACCTCGCCGACCTGCACGATGCCGTCGCGCAACTGCTTCATCGCGGCGCCGACCTGCTCGTGCAACTGCCGCGAATACGGCACGCCGTAGGCGCGCGGCTCACTGCCAAGGCGGTCGTCTTCCAGCGACACGGCCCAGATGTGAATGGCGCCGCGGCTGCCGGTTTCTTCGTCCGGCTCGTCTATGCTGCCTGCGAGCATCATGAATTTCTGCGGCAGCGCCGCGCGCGCCGGCCAGCCGAGAAACGATTCAAGCGATGTGTAGGTCACATAATACAAAAGGCCGGTCAGCGCCACCGCGCCAATTTTGACCCACGCCGGCCAGCGCGAATAAATGTTCAGGCTCAGCAGCAGCACGGCGAGCGCCATGTATGCCACGGTGATGCCGACGATGGCGCCGCTCATCCTTCCGCCTTGATGCTGACGAGGGCCTTCGGCAGCGTGTTGATGTCGGCGACGCTGCCGTCGCGCCCAAGGTTGAAACGCACCGCGGTGCGCTCGGCGCCGGCGCGCTCCAGCACAACCTTGCCGTAGAAAAAGATGTCAAGCGACGGATTAACCCGCGCAACGCTGACCTCGGCGGCGACCGGCTGCTCCGTCACCGACTTGTAATAGTGCAGGTTGACGATGTACTCGCCCGGCACCAGGCGGCGGACTGTGACCACCTCCTGGTTCAGCGGATTGACGACTTTCTCGCCATCCACGAGGATGGTGTCGTTGGAAAGGCCGCGGTCGTCGCGGTCGAGGTGCATGAAGCCGTCTTCGGTGTTGCGAAACCACACCACCCTGCCGTCGGGGTCGCGCACCCAGGTATCAATGTCGTCGGGGCTGTGGTCGGGCCACTT
>RKSI01000161.1 GCA_007570905.1 Gammaproteobacteria bacterium | reverse complement strand
GGCTTCCCTCAATTTTGCCGGGTTCTCACCCAGAGATTCGGCCAGATATTCCCCATGCCGCGACAGGCACTCCCAAATCCAAATTTCAGGCGCATCATCGCCCGGCAGAAAAAACACCGAACCCTGCCAGTTGCCCGCCCTTTCCCGGATGACATTTTCTATTCCGGTTTGCCGCTGGTCGCCATCCAGGACAAACACAAAGTTTTCAAGAAGGTTGAACTTCTGAAATGCCGCGGCATGAGCCGGAAACTCTTTTGCTCCGGTGTTGCGACCGACACGAACCTGCTCCCGCCGCAGATGCTGCTCTATCGTCAAATAATCTATCACGCCATTCAGGATGGCCTCGGCAACCTCATCTTCGCAAAGTATCTGGAGGGCGTTGTCCAGGCGTCCGTACAAGGCATTCTGGATGACATCGCGGTAAGGCGGCAGCACCGCCACTTTGCCTTCATCGTCGCGGTCCAGAAAAATTCTTGCGTTGGCCGGCACGGAATCGAGAATAACCTGGCTGTGCGAAGTAACGATAATCTGCAAGTCGTTGCGCAAGGCCAGTTGTTGCAGTTGAAGCATCAGCAGTTGCTGAACCCAGGGGTGCAAGCCCGCCTCCACTTCGTCTATCAGGACAAGGGCGTCTTCAAGTTGGGCGATTTCCCGTGACAGGCGCAGTATGGAACGCTCTCCGGCGGCCATATGGAACTCGGAATAAGCCGCCCCGCTTTTCTGCGCGGCAAACAGGAGATTTTTCTTCCCGCTGGACAGGTACACCACTTCGTTGTAGTGAAAAGGCAGCATCCGCTGCGCGAAGTTGATTTGGACCGCTGTCAGCGCCTGTTCGTCAGGCGCCTTATTAAGACGGGACATTTGCAGCACATTACGCACCTCGGAAGGATTGCTGAGGTTGCTCAGTGTGCGAAGGTATAAATCCCTCTTCGGCTGCTTCGCTCCCTTGCGACCGAAAAAACTCTTGTTCCATGCCTTCCCGCGACTCCAGCGCATTGAAAGATGGCCATCAGGCGTTTCATATTCATACTCAATACGAATCCCGGAGCGGTCGTCTTTCCTTGCCCCGACTGTGGGGCGGTAATCGGGAAAAATAGTTGACGGCACATAATCCCTGGCCGCCGTGCCCGGCACTTTGTAGGCGCAGGCCGCCGCAAAAAGAGCCGTGGATTTTCCGCTTGCGTTCACCCCTGCAATCACGCTCACAGGATAATCAAAACCAATTTTCACACCCCGGAGACCACGAATCCCGTCCAGCCGTATTTCGCTGAGAAAGTTCGGCATATGGGGCTTTTTGCCCTGCAGGCGAGGCCATAAAGCCTTAAGTTGTTTGTTCACGGACATTTTCGGGTGTCTTGCGTGCGCCAACACAAAGTGTCAGTTTCCCGCAGGTGATAATAGCACTTGTCCCGATTGGCGGAAAATCTGCAGATTGAGTTTCCGGCACAGCGCGCACCGACGGCGCGGGCACACAGGCGGGCGTTTATCAACCCGCACCCTTCGGAAACCGCATTGATTGATTATACTACCCATATGCCCCAACCCACTCCCAAACAACCAGCCCGCCGTAAAAAACGCGGCCAGCCGCGCGGCAGGAGTGTCCGCCCAGACGCCCTTGCCGACATTCGCGCGCTGCTCGGTGAGCGCCCGCGGCGGCGCGACCTGCTGATTGAATTCCTGCACCTGGTACAAGACCGCCACGGCCACATCAGCGCCGCGCACATCGTGGCGCTGGCGCGCGAGATGAAACTGGCGCCGGCGGAGATTTACGAGGTGGCGACCTTCTACCACCACTTTGATGTCGTCAAGGAAGGCGAGACACCGCCGCCGCCATTGACGGTGCGCGTATGCGATTCCATCACCTGCGAGATGTTCGGCGGCGAACAACTGATTGCCGGCCTGCAACAAAAAGCCGGCGGCGGCGTCAGAATCCAGCGCGTGCCGTGCGTCGGGCGCTGCGAGGCCGCGCCGGTCGCCGTCGTCGGCACAAACCCCGTCACCGCCGCCACCGCAGACAGCGTGCTGCAAGCCATCAAAGCCAACGCAACCGAAGCCGCACCCCCCCGCTGCGGCGACTACACCCACTACAAAGACAACCACGGCTACGCACTGCTGAACGCCGTCGCAAGCGGCGAGCGCGACGCCGAATCCATCATCGCCGCGCTGGAACAATCAAACCTGCGCGGTCTCGGCGGCGCCGGTTTTCCCGCCGGGCGCAAGTGGCGCATCGTCGCCGCCGAAGCCGCGCCGCGCTGCCTCGCCGTCAACATTGACGAAGGCGAACCCGGCACCTTCAAGGACCGCCATTATCTTGAACACGACCCGCACCGCTTTCTTGAGGGCATGCTGATTGCCGCATATGTCGTCGGCGTTGAGGCCATCTACATCTACCTGCGCGACGAATACGCCGGCATCCGCGCGATGCTGGAAACCGAACTCGCGCGCCTGCGCGACAGCCCGCCCTGCCCGGCGCCGTGGACCCTGCCGCCGATAGAACTGCGCCGCGGCGCCGGCGCCTACATCTGCGGCGAGGAGTCGGCGATGATTGAATCCATAGAAGGCAAACGCGGCATGCCGCGCCTGCGCCCGCCGTTCGTCGCGCAAAACGGCCTGTTCGGGCGCCCGACACTCGAGCACAACATGGAAACCCTCTACTGGGTGCGCGACATCATTGAACAGGGCGCCGACTGGTTCGCGTCGCACGGGCGCAACGGGCGCAGCGGCCTGCGTTCGTTCTCGGTCAGCGGGCGCGTCAACAAGCCCGGCGTCCACCTCGCCCCCGCCGGCATCACCGCGCGCGAACTGATAGACGAATACTGCGAAGGCATGACGCCCGGCCACGAACTCTACGCCTACTTCCCCGGCGGCGCCTCCGGCGGCATCCTGCCGGCGTCGCTGGCCGACATCCCGCTGGACTTTGACACGCTGAACGAACACAACTGCTTCATCGGCTCGGCGGCGGTCATCGTGCTGTCGGACAAAGACAGCGCGCGCGCCGCCGCCCTCAACGCAATGCGCTTTTTCTCGCACGAGTCGTGCGGCAAGTGCACGCCGTGCCGCGTCGGCACCGCGAAAGCCGCGCAACTGATGGCAAAACCGGCGTGGGACACGGCGCTGCTTGGCGAGTTGTCGCAGGTGATGAGCGACGCCTCCATCTGCGGCCTCGGCCAGGCCGCGGCCAACCCGCTGCAATGCGTGATTCAATACTTCCCGCACGAACTCGCCGAATAAACCGGCACGCAAACCCGCGCACAAACCGAACACACCAACCCAACGCAAACCGGCATGACCAATCAAAACACCACCGTCACCTTCACGCTGAACGGCGAACGCATCACCGCCGCAAGCGGCGAGACCATACTGCAGGCCGCCGCGCGCCACGGCGTCGCCATCCCGCACCTGTGCTACAAGGAGGGCCTGCGCGCCGACGGCAACTGCCGCGCCTGCATGGTTGAAATTGAGGGCGAGCGCGCGCTGCAACCGGCGTGCGTCCGCCAACCCGCCGACGGCATGAAGGTCGAGTCCGGCGGCGAGCGCGTGCTGCACTCGCAGCGCATGGTGCTGGAACTGCTGCAATCCGACCTGTCGCAAAGCCGCCGCACGCTGGACAGCGAACTCGATCACTGGGCGAAACACCTGAACCTCGGCCCGCCGCGCTTTGAGGCGCGCGCCAACCCGCAGGCGGACGCCTCGCACCCCGGCATCGCCGTGAACCTCGACGCCTGCATTCAGTGCACGCGCTGCGTGCGCGCCTGCCGCGAGGAGCAG
>RKSI01000002.1 GCA_007570905.1 Gammaproteobacteria bacterium | reverse complement strand
ATCGTCTTTCGGGGTCCTGGCGCCTCCAAGCCATGCCAAGCTTCGGGGCATTATCCACCCCTTCCCGGGAAAAGGCAAATTCGCCGGCCCCCCAAACCGCCCTGAATCGCCCGCCTGAATCGCCCAGGAACCGCAAATCCAGCATGTGCGAGCCCGCTCAGCGCGGCTTGCGGCCGGTTTTGTTTGCGGATTTTTGCCCTTCGATCAGCGTACGCACCATATCCTCGTCCTCGTCCATAAACAGAATCTGGCTTTTGGACATGGCTTCCTTGTCTATACTCCAACGCCCCCGCATCTCCTCCGCTCCGGTGGGGGACAAGACGTAAGAATCAAATTCCAGCTGTTGCTGATAAGGACCAGACAATTCGGCGGGAATTTGCGCCAGCCATTCATGCAGCTTGACTTTGCTGTTCTCTTGCGGGTGTTTGTCGTGCAACAGGCCGTGCGGCTCGATAAAAACCACGCGGTGGCGTCTTCCGCGCTTTACCCACAGAATAAAATCCGGGTAAAACATATCCCCGCTTTCATCGGGAAATCCGATGCCGCGGCGCGGCAAGTTGCGGAGCAGGAATAGTTCCATGTCCCTGAGTTGTTGCTGGTTGTCACGGCAGTAAGCGATCAAGTATGCGACGAATTTCTTTTCGCTTTCCACCAAGCCCGCGGGAACCACCGTGATTTTGTCCTTCGAGCCGCGCCCTGGGTTATGCAGCAACAGCGGCTGAAAAAGGTGCCGGTCAAAATGAATGTTGGGCAAATCGCCGGTCTGCTGCTCATAATCCCAGCTCGCCCGTTGCACGGCCTGTTCGATTCTTTCGATCGCATCCTTCTGGTCGCGCGGAATCTGCACGGTATAGTGCTTGAAGTTGCCGTGTCCCTCGTCCAATTTTTCGATGGACATGTGTTCCGTCCGCCAGCGCATCCGCCGGGTGTGGTGCAGGCGGTCGGCGTATTTTTGCAGGCCAGCGATGGCGGCATCGCCGAGCCGGAGAAAATCTTCGCGGGTCTCCGATTTGAAGTAACTGTCTGGCGCCTTGATTTTAACGCGCTTTTCCAAGATCCCGCGCAAATCACCGCGGCACACCAGCAAATTATCCCACCCCCGCAGGCGTTTGTGCTCCAGCAGACGAAGATACAACCTCTCCCAATCAAGGCCATCCAGTTGCCGCTTGCCCAAACTTTTCTCCTTGTCCGCTGAGGTTTGCGTGGTCGCGACTCTGCCGCCGCCGGACTCCATGCTCTGCATGCGCTCGGAAAAATCCACCGTCACCCGGATATTCTCGTCCGGCGCCAGGGCGACGGCGTCGGCGAACTCGCCGCTCATTTTCGGGATGAGAAGCTCCTTCTTCAGAAATTCCTGATTAATGGCGATGCTGAGAGGAATTTCGTGCTTATCCACGCCCTCGCGCTCCAGATACAGGCGAAAACTGGCGATGAAATCGGCGCGCACCGCAAAAATGTTCAGCGTCTCCAGCAAGCGCAGGTGCGCGGGGTGGTTGCCTTCGAGAGCCGCACTGCGTTTCAGCGACATATCGCGCCCGCGAAGGCGTACGCCGCGCCCGAACAATTGAATGATTTCCGCGCCTTCGCTCTTGCCCACATTGAGCAAACCCATGCCGGCTACGCGCCATGAATTCCAACCCTCCATGAATTTTTTGGCGCCGATGAGCAGGTTAACCGGGGAAGCCGGAGAGTTCACGCCGGCAAACAGAGAATCGCTAATGGCGTCCGCCGTCTCCGCAACGCCGCATTCTTGTACAATCAACTCGCACAGTTTTTTGACATTGCCGACAAAAGCCAGGGCAAAGTAGCGCGGGTTGTCGGCGCCGATCTTCAGGCCAATCTCGCCCGCGGCCCGTTTCAGCGGGCATAAATACAGCGCACCGCCTGTTTCCGCATGAAAAACCCGCTTCAGAATATCGCGGTAAACCGTTTCCGCATCGCGCCCGGCGAGGTAGGAAAATTTACCCTGGAACACATCTTCCCGCGCCTCGTTAAGCAGGCCCGATTCCCCTTTAAGGGCGACTTGCAAATTCCCAATCGCCGCCCCTCGCCTGTTTTGCGCGAAGCGGTGAAGAAAGCTGACCAGTTCGGCCACATCGGAGGCAGTTGTTTCCGTTCCCTTGGTCACCGTCGAACCGAGCATCAGCAGCAGCGGTTTTTCCAGATGGTAAGGGCGCAACCGGTCGCGCTGCTCTTCAAAGTAGCAAATCTGCTGGTAAAAACTGAGCAGATTGCCGGTCATCAGCAAATCCATTCGCTTTTTTGCCGGGTCTTTGGCGAGATTCAGTACGCTGAAATCCTTGCCGAAACCATCCTCGTGAAAATACCGGTAGGAATAGTCAAACAAAATATTTTTGCCGTACTGCTCGGTGAGTTTCTCGCCGCCGGCGGCAAACAGCGCCTGCCCGAAAGTGGCGCTGTATTCAAAGGTAAAACCGTTCTCGCCCAGTTGGTCGCGGGACTTAAACCACGCCTTTCCGCCGCTGCCTTTGTGTCCCTCGTCCACAAACAGCAGGTTTCTCCCTTCAAACCGCTCCAGCGGAATGCTGGCGCCCTTTTTACCGCGCCTTTTTTCCACCAACTTGGTGATTTCCACCACCTGCACCGGATTGCCCGATAACAGGAGATCGGCGGATTCCTCCACCCGCCGCGCCGCGATTCCGGACAGGGCAAACTCCTGCAAATGCTGTTCGCTCAACTTTTCATTCGGCGTCACCAGCAGGATGTTGTCCGCTTCATTAGGAAAGTAATGCAGGAACTGCAAGTAATTGAGGTGTAGCAACAGTGTCTTGCCGCTGCCGGTGGCCATCCAGAACGCGATTTTCTTCAAATCATCCGCCGTATATTCGACGAATTGTTCCGACGGCAGCCGCCACCCGTTTGCCAAGCGCACAAAATCGTTTAACTGCGCCAGCAATTTATTCCGCGATTCGCGCAGGCAGCTCAGATAATGCTCCACCCCGAGCGTGGCCAGCTGCTGAAAATATTTCAGCGTGATCGGTTTGCCGCGTCCGTGATTGATTCTGTCCAGGTGTCTTGCAATGTTGGATTCGTAGCGGTCCAGTTTTCCGGGAGGAATTTTCCGGTGCGGCCGGCTTTGCAAAACATGATAAACGCGACTCATGCCGTCCTGCCGGCCTTCGCTTTCCTTGCATGCCTTAAGCATCCCGTCGTTGTTGTCAAAACCGAACTCTTTGCTCAGCCAATGAACCAGCGATAACTGCCGCTCAAGGCGCAGGCGTCGTTCGGTGGTGGTGGGTTTGCGTCTGCGAGGCATGGGTTGTCACATACCGCTATTCGGTAGAGTTGTCGCTTTCGCCATCCTCGTCATCCGATTCGTTATTATCTTCCTCATCGCGATCCGGAGAGTATTCCAGTTGCCTAGGGTCAGAATTTAGACGACGAATTTCCTGCAAGGATTCCTGCAACTTTCTACGGTCCGTTAGTTTGTTCAGCTCTGCGCTATCTTCAGTTTCATCTTCTTCCTCCGGGATCACCCAGTCGAGCTCCCCTCCTTTTGAAAGGAATTCAACCAAATTTTTCACAGACCTTTGCAATGCATTGGATGTTTCGCCATCTTTTTTCTTGCCGGCTGATTTGATTTTGGAAGCGATTTTCTCAATCGCTTCGTTTTTCTCTTTTTCCGCTTCGGCTTCGATTTGCGATGCGATTCTGTTATTGCGGATTTTCGCCGCACGAGTCCGTTCGGCTATGTATTTTATTTCTGCATAGCGCTTGGCAATATCAAATGCTTGCCGTACGATTGTCATTATGGTTGCCGCTATTCCGCAATTGACAACCAGTTCAATGATTACTGATCCCCTACCAGCGCCAATGATTTTCACATCCTCCGGGGGCGCATTGTGCATCATCGCTATACCTCTCGCGATGTCATGCCATTGCCTACTCCATTCCTTGAGATTGACCACATTGGAGATACTTGCATCATTTGAAAATATAACGCGGACAAGGA
Source organism: Gammaproteobacteria bacterium (assembly GCA_007570905.1). Lineage (GTDB taxonomy): Bacteria > Pseudomonadota > Gammaproteobacteria > Poriferisulfidales > Oxydemutatoraceae > Oxydemutator. The sequence continues at coordinate 4,149 of RKSI01000002.1, read as the reverse complement.
CTTCGTCATCTCCAATATCATCGTCCGGAGCGTCATACTCGCCCAGCCCCTCGCGAATGCTGTCGGATTTTCTGATTCCTTCGCTGATGCTTTGTATTTTTTCTGCAATCTTGCTGGCCGCTGTGGCCACATCAATGACGTTCCGAAAAAGAATGTCCTCGACGTCTTTCACAGAAGCGGGCCCAACGTGCGTCCCAATGCCCATTGCATGGAGAAATTCTAACTGGATTATGGTTAACTGGTCGAGCGGCGTATTCTTCAGCGCCAGTAACAGCTGCTTTTTCTCATTTTCAAAAGGCTGCTGCTGTTGTCCCTGTTGAGCATTTTCTTGTAATCGGTGATGCAGGGAATGATATGAATCAAGAATATTACGTTCCTTAATGTGCTCCTCGATCCAGTCGGTCAATTGGTGCAGTTCTGAAACTTGCATATCGCGCCTCTTCAATTGTGGGTTTACGAAAGCACGGGCCCCGAAGCCCGTGCCGGGTTTCACTCTTCCGATGCCCCCAAAAGCCTATCCTTAAACACCCCCTCCAGCGATCCCGCCCCGGGGACAAGGGAGTCTTGGTTAAGGTACACAACATCCATCCCCGCCGTCAATTTCTCCCTGGCAATAAAATCCCGCTCCCGCTCAAAGTCCGCCACCTTCCAGCCTTCAGTCTCCCGCCAGATCACGGCAGTCATGCGGTTGTTAACCTGGCCGGTATAAATCAGGTAACGCCGTTCCCCGTCCATATAAATTTTCCGCGTCTTCACCTGCAAGCCGAGCAGATAATTAAAAGTCTCCGGCACATCCACCGGCGTGTTGCGGTGGTCGCCATTGCGCCGCACACGCAGTTCGTAGCGGAACGGCGCTTCCAGACTCCTGATATTCAACAGCGTTTGCGATTCGCGGGTTTCCCATTTCAGCATGTAGCCGAGCAGGTAGTCGGGAAATTTCATCATGTATTGCGCGATGTTTTCGTCTATGAAGTCAATATTTTCCAGCGCGTCCTCGTAGGACTCAAGGCGGTGGTATTTGAACATGCGCGGCGCGCGGACGGTTTCTTTTTCGGTGGCGGGGCGTTTGGGTTTGCCGTCTTCCCATACTGGCGTCCAGGCGATTCTTTTCAGGCGCGGCAGCAGGACACTGTCGAAGTATTCGCCCATTTCCATCAGGATGAATTTGCGCCGGCCGCCGTCCTGGCGGTTGAGGTTGATGACGGCGTGGCCGGTGGTGCCGGAGCCGGCGAAGTAATCCACGACGAGGGCATCTTTGTTTCTGGCGCCGATCCCAAGCAGATAACCGGCGACCTTGTAAGGCTTCGGTGTACTGTCTTTCGAATCTACGCCGATGTTTTTGAAGAACATATCGTCGCTCCCACCATAATAATACATAGAAGGAGCATTGTCGTACAAATTCTCCTTCAAGAGGTATTTTCTTCTCGGCTGAGTCGTCTCATCCGGGCCAAAAAGGATTTCTCCTTTCTCTACCAATTCCCGCATAGTTGCGGAAGGCGAGCGCCAGCCCCGTTCTGGAACGGGGCAGTTCTTTCCGGTTACCGGATGTTTTAACGGAACGAAGTAATCGTCGGCAGCCGGTTTCTTGTTTGGCCAAGCCATAGAAACCGACGAATACACTTCACCATTATCATCCAAACAGCCGTAAGCCCTTTCTCCTTTGGCCAATCTGTGATTCTTCTTTATCCATTGTTTGAACATATCCCTTGCTTTGTCATTGACACCGTGAGTACGCACAATCTGCTGCGCCTTCTTGATAATCTGCTCGGCGTTTTCTTTTTTGCGAATCAAGGATTCTTTGGTTAGCACTTGCGAATCGCGCACTGCCCAAAAGACATACTCGTGCTGAGTGGCAATGCCTGTTGAATCGCCTTTGGGATTTTGCTTGTCCCATACGATTGGTTCAAGTACGCTCGGGCCAAAGGAAAGGGAGAGAATCCTACTCAGATTCTCGAACTCATGCTCATCCACGTGGACGATGAAATTGCCATCTCTAAGAAGCAAAGATTTCCCCATTTTAATTCTATCGGACATCATGGACATCCAGCAGGAATGTTGATAGTTATCTTTGTAGATAAAGCCATCCCCTCCTGTGTTGTAAGGCGGATCAATGTAAACGCATTTCACCTGCCCTCGGTATTTCTCCGTCAGCAAATTCAACCCCTGAAAATTCTCTCCGCACAGCAAAACGCCGTCGCACTCGCCGTCAATATCCGCAAACCGCGCCAGCAGTCGGTCCTTGAACTCGGCGTCGAAATGGGCCGTGTCCACCATCAGCGTCGGGTTATCTCGCAGGAAATCCCGGCGCGCTTTTGCGCTGTTGATTTTTTCGCCGGCCATGGCGCTCCATTCCGACCATTGCTTGTTGTTAGTGAGGATTTCCTCGCACAGCAACTTGTCGGCAATGCGCCCGGCGGCAACGCAGTAGTGCGTGTCAATGACGAATTTTTTCTTCTCGAACAGTTGCTTTTGGAAGTTTTCGATTTGCGTCAAAAAGTCGATAATTTTGGCGCCGATGGCGCGCACGATTCGCATCAGGTGGAAACGCCCCTCGGCGGCGAACTCGCCAGCCTGGTCCAGGTCGTCCAGATTCAGCACTTCGTTTTTGATGTAAAAGTCCAGCTCGCGGGAAAGAAAACCGCGCAAATCCTTGTGGATAAAATAATCCGCCGTGTTGCGGCGGGCGTAGCGGCGCATGTGCTTTTCCAGTACGGTGGTTTCGTCGCCGCCGCCCTCGGCGGCGGCCAGCAGGGCAACTTTGGCCGGCGCGTCCAGTTTTTTCACAATGTCCGGCAGCGCCGCTTTGAGGATTTCCTCCTGTTTGCCGTTGCCGTCGCCGAACCGGGCTTTTTCACTGTCATCCAGCGGCCGGAAAACAAAAGGCACGACAACTTCTTTGCCATCGCAATGCGCTTTCTTGGCAAGCGGAATAAAAAACCGCTGCTTCCCCTTGCGGTTGTCCTGCTCCACATCGGCATCGCGCACTTCCAAACGCACCCGGTAATCGCCGCACTGGAACGAATAATGCAAAAAATATTCGCCGGTCTTGATGTAATACTGGTCGCGGTTGGCCCAGTGCAGGTGCACCTCCTCGCCGTTGTAGGGAATCGCATAACGCTGGCGCCGTGAATAACGGCGCTTGGAAATGAAGTCGCCGCCCTCGTAGTAGCGGCTGAAGAAATCATGGAGGTGGTTGAAGGCGCTTTTTTCTATTTCCTTCTCGTCCAGGATGCTGGCCGCGCCTTTTTGCGCCTTGCGGTAGTCCTCTCCCAAGGGCGTGTCGTGATACTTTTCATCCAGTTCGCCATCAGCGTCCAGCGCGCTCTTGCCGAAGGCTTCTTTGATCTTCTCGGTGCGGCTTTCCAGCATCGCCAGCCGCTCAGCCCGCGCCCCACGCACCGCCGCATGAGCGCTCTGGTCAATCTCATCCGCCAAGTCTTTGTTGATGAATTGCTCAACCGCCTCCCGCTTGCGATTCATAATCCGGTAGATGCCAAAATCCAGCCCGGCGCTGTGCTCAAACTGAAACAGTTCGCGCAACAGCGTACAAAATCTATCGCGGGCGGCGGCGGTGGTGGCGATGTCGTTCATTGGCGGCGGGTTTGCGCGGGCTTCAGGGTCGCTATTATCGCACATTCCGCGGCTCCGGTGGCCGCCATTCCCGCCCCCGAGCGGAGGGTCATTCGCGGCTCATATTCGCGCAAAAACGATTGGTTTCCCGGATACTTGTGCCGGATTCCCGCCTCCCCTCCGTTCAAGCCAGGGCAGGCTCGCGCAGGCTCCCTTCTCCTTTGCGAGGCGGCGCGACGGACGCAATGCGCCCCTTTGGGGAGCCCTGGCAATCAAGCCGTCAGGCCCGACTGCCGCGGTGGGGTACAAGGGGCGTTTGCGCCGTGCGTATCCGCCGACGGCATAGGAAACGTTTTAGATGCTCCCCCCACCGGCGCGATCTTCGGGCTTGCGCCCTCGTCTTGCCGACTCCCCCTCAAGGGGGGAGCGGCGCGTATTCGCCGGCGCGGGCGCAGGCCCGGCCGTGCCGCTCGCGGGCCTCAAGGAAGTTCCGCAACGGGTAGCGCCTGCCGTCGAAGCGTACATGCTCCACGCCCTGCCCGGCGGCTGCCGCCATGCGCGCGACGATCGCCGCCGTGT
>RKSI01000179.1 GCA_007570905.1 Gammaproteobacteria bacterium | reverse complement strand
GGCACGCCGCCGGTGGCGTGGCCCCGCAGGACGCCCGCCCGGGCGCCCGCCCACTCGGATGAGGCGGGCTTTGCCGGCGGCGCCGGCGGCGGCGTGGCCGGCGCAAGCAGCGATGAGGATGCAGGCGGGGTTGGCGGCGCGAGTGGCGCCGATGGTGTTGGTGGTGCGAGCGGCGCTGGCGGTGCAAGTGGTGCCGGCGGCGCGAGCGGCGCAAGCGGCGCCCCGATGCAGGTCGGCAACCCGAGGCAGGCCGTCGTCACAATTGAAGACAACTCCTCCGTGCGCGTGCGGCTGCGTGTTTTCCTGCAGGGCGCCGTCCTGATGGAGAACGAGGACAACCCGTAACCGCCGCTTTCCCCGCGGCCACCGCCCGGTTGCCGCGGCAGCGCACGCGCCCGGGCCGGGCGCAAACAACAAAGCACCGCAGACAAAACCTGTCATCCCGTGACTTGCCATTCTTCAATACGCCCCAATAACAAAGACCTCTACCGGCCACGCTGCCGGCTCACACGATAAAAGGAGCGATGAAAATGCCAAACACAAGAACCGCGATGCCGGCCACAATGCCAGCCCGCACAACAAACCCGCACAACTTGGGGGCGACAAAAATGCCAAACACAAAAACACTGCTGGCCGCGACGCTGGCCGTGCTGCTGATGCTGGCGCCGCCGCCGGGCCGGGCCGCCGACATCGTCGCCACCATCGCGCCGCTGCATTCGCTGGTGCAGGGCGTGATGGGCGAGACCGGCGACGCGCACCTGCTGCTGCCGGCGTCGCAAACGCCGCACGGCGCGCACCTGAAGCCGTCGCAGGTGAGGGCGCTACACGACGCCGGCATCGTCTTTTACATCGCCGACCCATTCGAGACCTTTCTGAACAACGCGTTCAAGACGCTGCCGGATTCGGTGCGCCGCGTCGCGCTGGCGGATGAAGTTGAAGCCGCGTCCGACGATCCGCACATCTGGCTTGATCCGCAAACCGCGTCGCGCCTCGCGCCCATCATCGCGCGCCACCTCGCCGACGCGGCGCCGCAAAACCGCGCAACCTACGAGGCCAACGCCCTCGCACTGGCGTCGCGTCTCGCGGAACTCGATGAAAACCTGCGCCAACGCCTGGAGCCGGTGCGCGGACAGCCCTTTGCCGTCTTCCACGACGCTTATCATCATTTCACGAACCGCTACGGCCTGTCGGTCGTCGCGGTGCTGTCGCCGGGCGGCCACGACCACCATCACGGCGGCCCGACCATCGCCCGCATCCGCGAAGTCAGCAAAACCATCCGCGACACCGGCGCCAAATGCGTGTTCCACGAACCGCAGTTTCCGGCGCGCGCGGTGCGCGTGCTGAGCGAAGACCTTGACATCAACAGCGGCGCGCTCGACCCGCTCGGCGCCGGCCTTGAAACCGGCGACGGCCTGTATTTCCGCCTGCTGGAAAACCTCGCCGACGGCATCCGCGGCTGCCTGATGAAGTGACGCCTGCGCCCGACATCATTGCCGGCGGTGCTGACTGCATTGTCGGCTGCCTCGCAAAGTGATGCTTGTACCCGGCAACACCGCCGCCGGCGGCGCCGGCGTTTCCCGCTGTTTCTCGAAGTGACACTCACGCTTGACAACATCACCGGCATCGCCGCAGGCATCCGCGGCTGCCTCCCGAAGTGACGCCGCGCCCGCCACTGTTGCCCGGCGCGACATTGGGCGTTCTTGGCGGCGGCCAGTTGGGGCGCATGTTCGTCACCGCGGCGCGCACGCTGGGTTATCGCACGGCGGTGTTCGACCCCGACCGCGACAGCCCGGCGGGCGCCGTCGCCGACCGCCATATCTGCGCCGACTACGCGGAAGCCGCATCGCTTGCGGCCTTCGCGCAAGACAGCGACGCCGTTACCACCGAGTTTGAGAATGTGCCGGCGGCGGCGCTGGAACACTTGCAGCGCACCGGCGCTGCGGTCTGCCCCGGCATAGAGCCGCTGCGCATCGCGCAAAACCGCATCGCCGAGAAAAACTTCCTGCGCGGCGCCGGCATTGCGACAACGCCGTTCGCCGAGGTGCACAGCGCCGCCGACCTTGCCGGCGCGTTTGCGCGCCTTGCGCCGCCGCTGATCCTGAAGAGCGCGCGCTTCGGCTACGACGGCAAGGGGCAGGCGGCGGTCGCCGACGAGCGCGAGGCGGCGGCGGCGTTTGAGGCGATGGGCGGAGTTGCCTGCGTCGCCGAGCAGCGCGCCGACCTGGCCTGTGAAATCTCGGTCATACTGGCGCGTTCGCGCGGCGGCGAGTGCGCCGTCTTCCCGGTCGCCGAAAACCGCCACCGCGACGGCATTCTGCACGCCACATCGGTGCCGGCGTCGGCGCCGGACGCATTGCAGGACGAGGCGCGCGAGTTGGCCGTGCGCGCCGCCGCGGCGATGGATTATTGCGGCGTGCTCGCGGTTGAGTTCTTTGTCACGCGCGACGGCAGACTGCTTGCCAACGAGTTCGCGCCGCGCCCGCACAACAGCGGGCATTACACGATAGACGCCTGCGCGGTGTCGCAGTTTGAGCAGCAGGCGCGGATGATGTGCGCGCTGCCGGCGGGCGACACACGCCTGCTGACGCCGGTCGTGATGGTCAACCTGCTGGGCGACCTGTGGCGCGACGGCGCGCCGCCGGCGTGGGACGCGCTGCTGTCCGAACCGCGCGCGCGCCTGCATCTCTACGGCAAACGCGAGGCGCGGCCCGGGCGCAAGATGGGACACTTCTGCCTGCTCGGCGACGACCTCGCATCCCTGCAGCAACGCGCCGCGCAAATCCACAGCGAGTTGTCCGGCGATGTTTGAAGCCGACGCTTTCCGCATTCACCAGCGCGCGGGCGAGGCGTTTCGCGCCGGTCTTGAGTCGGTGCATTACGCCGCGCCCGCCGCCGGCGAAGTCCTGATTGAGGTTCACTATTCCGGCGTCAACTACAAGGATGCGCTGGCCGGCGCCAACGCCGCGCCCATCCTCAGAACCAGCCCGCTGACCGGCGGCATTGACCTGGCCGGCGTCGTCGCTGAAAGCGCCGCGCCCGGCGTCGCGGCGGGAACCGAAGTGCTGGTCAACGGCGCCGGCCTCGGCGAGACCCGCGACGGCGGCTACGCGCCATATGCCGTCGTGCCGGCGGACATCGTCGTGCCCGTCACACCGCCGCTCGACCTGCGCGGGGCAATGATTATCGGCACCGCAGGTTTCACCGCGGCGCTCGCGCTGGAACGCATGCAAACAAACGGCCAGCGCCCGGAACACGGCCCGGTCGCGGTAACCGGCGCCTGCGGCGGCGTCGGCGGTTTCGCCGTGCACCTTCTTTCAAGACTCGGCTACGAAGCCGTCGCCTCCACGCGCAACCCGGATGCGGCGCAAGACTATCTGAAAAAACTCGGCGCCGCGCGCGTCATCGGCGCAGTGCAAATGCCCGCCGGCGCGCTCGGCGCGGCGCAGTGGGGCGGCGCGATAGACAACCTCGGCGGCGAAACGGCGGCGGCGCTGCTGGCAACGACAAAGCCGTGGGGCAATGTCGTCAGCATCGGCCTCGCGCAATCCGCGCAACTGCCGGCCACGGTGATGCCTTGCATCGTCCGCGGCGTCAGCCTGCTCGGCGTCACCTCCGCCAACTGCCCGATGCCCTGGAAACGCCGCATCTGGACCCGCCTCGCCACCGACCTGCTGCCCCAATGCCTCGACGACATACTCGCCGACACCATCACCCTGAACGACCTCCCCGCCGCCTTCCAACAAACCCTGGCCGGCAAAACCCGCGGCCGGCTGCTGGTGCGGTGCCGTTGATTG
>RKSI01000058.1 GCA_007570905.1 Gammaproteobacteria bacterium | reverse complement strand
GCCGTTGTCCACCGTCCACGCCTCGCGCAGCACAATCACGCGGCGCACGCGCGCGTACGACGCCGAACCCGACAATCTTGCGCGAACGCGCTTCATCGCCTCGGTCTCCAGGTCGGCGCTGTCTTGCGGGTAGCGTTCGGCCACCTCGTCCGCCAGCACCAGCAGCGCGACAAGAAAAGGCCGCCCCTCGCCGTGCACCATCGCCTGCGTGAACCAGGCGTCGGCCAGCAGCGCGTGTTCCATGTCGGCGGGCGGCGCCTTCTCGCCGTTCGCCATCACGATAATCTCCTTGATTCTGCCGATGATGTAGAGGCCGCCGCTGTCGTCCATGCGCGCCTGGTCGCCGGTGTGCATCCAGCCGTCTTCGTCCAGCGCCAGCGCGGTCGCCTCCGCGTTGCCCCAGTATTCGCGCATCACATAGCGGCTGCGCGTCAGCAGTTCGTTGTTGTCGCCGATGCGAACCTCCACGCCGTCTATCGGCACGCCGATGCCGTCGGCGGGGCCGCCGGGCGCGTTGACGGACACCACCGGCCCGGTCTCGGTCAGGCCGTAGCCCTGATACACCGGCACGCCGAGCGCCGTCAGCGTGCGTCCGATTTCAGGCGGCAGCGCGGCGCCGCCGCTCAGCGCGTAACGCAAACGCCCGCCGAGATTGCGCCGGAAACCGCGCGCGACCAGCGCATCAAACAGCGGCCACAGCAAGCGGCACAGCAGCGACGCCGGCGAAGAACCGAGCCGCCGCCAGCCGACCGCGACGGCTGCGCTGAACACCCGCCGCGCCAACGCCGGGCGCTGTTCCAGCGCGGCCTGCAAGCGGCTGTACACCTGCTCGTAAATCCGCGGCACCGACACCAGCACGGTGGGCTTGAGCGTCAGCAAATCCTCTTTCAACTGCTGAATGGAGCGCGTGTAGGCCACTTGCGCGCCTATCATCATGCTCAGGTAATAGCCGATGGTTCTCTCGAATGTGTGCGACAGCGGCAGGAACGACAAAAACAAATTGTCCGAGCCGATGTGGCGGACAAAGTCGCAGGTCGCGGCGACATTGCCCAGCAGGTTCTCGTGCGTCAGCACCACGCCTTTGGCCGGGCCGGTGGTGCCGGATGTATAGACTATCGTGGCGACATCACCGGGCGCGGGCGGCTCGCCGCCGGCGTCGCCGGAGCCATCGGCGGCAACCTTGCCGCCGCCGCCGGCACTGTCGGTATCAAAACCATCGGAGGCGCCACCGGCCTCGCCGGAATTGCCATCGCCGCCGGCGCCGCCGGAACCACTGCCGGCAACCTTGCCACCGACACCGGCGCCGACACCGCCGCCGCCGGCCTCGCCGCCATCATCCAAATCACCCTCGCCGCCCGGCGTGAACTCGCCGGCGGCGGGCACTGTCAGTGTGTTGCGCGGCGGCGGCTGGCGCGGGTCGCCGGTTACGATGATGCGTTGCAGCGGCGCGAGTATCTCCGGCCTGGATTGCAGTTTCTCCAGACGCACCGGGTCCGCCACCAGCACCTTGGCGCCGGAATTGGCCAGAATGTAGCCGACATTCTCGGCGCTGTCGTGGCTGAACGCCGGCACGCTGATAAGTCTCATCGCCAGCAGCGCCTGGTCAAACGCCACCCAGTCCACGCCGTTCGGCAGCATCATCGCAACGCGCTCGCCCGCTTGCAGCGCCTCGCGCGCCAGCACGCGACGCCGCGACGCCGCCAGCGCCGCCATGTCGCGCCAGGTGTAACGCCGCCACTCGCCGGTCAGCGCGTCAAACTGGCGGTAGGCGACGGCGTCGCCCGACAGCCGCACGCGCTCGGCAAACAGCCCGCACAAGGTGCCCGCCTGCGCGCCGGAAATGCGCGGCTCGCTGCCGCTGATGGCGTCCGCCGCCGCGTCACGCGCCGCCATCATGCACCCCCGCGCAGCCCGCCGCCGGCGGCTGCATTCGCCACCCGTGTTTGGCGCCCGGTTTGTCCTTGTTTATATCGTCCATTGTTCGCGTCCCGTGCAGAACCCCGCAATTCAATTTATCATACATGCCGACGGGACACCGTCGGGCTACGATGGACGAGCGACAGGCACTGCTGCGCGGCTGGCTGCGACAAACACTCGGCGGCGACTTCACAATGACCGCGCTGACGGGCGACGCGAGTTTCCGGCGCTACTTCCGGGTGGCGCTGCCGGGCCGGCGCCTGATGGCCGCCGATGTGCCGCCGGACAAGGAAGACATCCGCGTCTTCACGCGGGTTACGCAAAAACTCGAAGACGCCGGCGTGCGCGCGCCGCACATCCACGCCGCCGACCACGCCAACGGCTGCCTGCTGCTGGACGACTTCGGCGACACCACCGCCCTGAAAGCGCTGGCGTCCGGCAATGCGCTTAATGATGTCTCCGCCAACGCCGGCGGCAACGCGCCCAACAATGCGCCCGACAACGCCGCGCAAGACCGGCAAGAAACTGCACACCGGGCGTTCACCGACAACGCCGGCGGCAACGCGCCCGACTACGCCGACGCCTTCTACCGCCGCGCCATTGACGAACTAATCAAGGTGCAGCAGGCCGACAGCCGCGGCCTGCCCGACTACACCCACTCGCTGCTGGTGCAGGAGATGTGCCTGTTCACCGACTGGTATTGCGACACCCACCTGCAATGCGGCCTGACCGAAAGCCAACACGCCGCCTTCGGACGCGAGTTTGAACAACTGGCGCAAGCCGCGCGCGCGCAGCCGCAGGTCTTCGTGCACCGCGATTATCATTCGCGCAATTTAATGGTGCTGGACAACGGCGCGGGCACGGGCAAAAGCGCGGGCACGAGTGCGAGTGCGAACGCGAGCGCGGGCGCAGGCGAGAGTGCGAGCGCGGGCAAAAGCGCGGGCGCGGGCGCAGGCGCAAGCGCAAACGCGGGCGCCAACACTGACACAGACGCAAGCACAAACGCCGGCGCAAACATCCACATCGGCGTTCTCGACTACCAGGACGCCGTCGTCGGCCCGGTAACCTACGATCTCGTGTCGCTGCTGAAAGACTGCTACATCGTCTGGCCCGAAGCGCGGCGGCGCGACTGGATGCGTTATTACCTGAAACGCCGCCCGGCGGACACCGGCGCCGACACCTTCACCCGGTGGTTCGACTGGATGGGCATACAGCGCCACCTGAAAGCCATCGGCATCTTCGCCCGCCTGCACCACCGCGACGGCAAAAGCGGCTATCTGAACGACATCCCGCGCATCCTCGCCTACATCACCGAAAGCCTGGAACGCCACCCCGAACTCAACGGCCTGCGCCGCCTGCTGTCGCAACTGCCGCCGCCGCGCATATCATGAAAGCGGCAATGCCTGTTGGCCCAGCCTCTCACGCCGCCCGCCGCAGGAACGCCGCCGCGCACGCCACACACACGACAATGAACGCCCGCGCCGCGCCGCAGATGCCAAACGCAACACCGCACACATCATGAAAGCGATGATACTGGCCGCCGGGCGCGGCAAGCGCATGAGGCCGCTGAGCGACCGCACGCCGAAGGCGCTGCTGGAGGTGGGCGGCAAGGCGCTGATAGAACACCACCTTGCGCGCCTGCGCGCGGCGGGCGTCGCCGAAGTGGTCATCAATGTCGCGCACCTGGCCGCAGCGATCCGCGCGCGCCTCGGCGACGGCGCGCGCTATGGCCTGCACATCCGCTACTCCGACGAAACCGGCGGCGTGCTGGAAACCGGCGGCGGCATCGCCCGCGCGCTGCCGCACCTGGCCGGCGGCGACGGCGATGTGTTCGTCGTCATCAACGCCGATGTGTTCACCGACTACGCGGTGCGGCGCCCCGACCTCGGCGGCGACCACGCGCATCTGGTGCTGGTGGACAACCCGCCGCACCGCCCGCGCGGAGACTTCCTGCTGAACGGCCAACGCCTGTCGCGCAAACACGGCGCGCCGCTGACATTCAGCGGCATCGGCTATTACCGGCGCACGCTGTTCAGCGAACTGCCGCACGGCGACAACGCCAAACCCGCGCCGCTCGCGCCGCTGCTGGAACAGGGCATCGCACAAAACCGCATCAGCGGCGAACACCACCAGGGCCTGTGGGCCGACATCGGCACCCCGCAACGCCTTGAAGAAATCCGCCGACAAATAAAAGACAGCCCGCAACAATGAAACTGCGCCCCAACCACTGCCCGGAATTGCTGCGCCGCGCCGTTGCCGACAACGCGCGCGCGGCCATTGCCGAAGACCTGGGCGGCGGCGACCCCAGCGCCGCGCTGCTTGACGCCGGCGCCACCGGCGAGGCGCTCATCGTCAGCCGCGACGACGCCGTGCTCGCGGGCCGCTTCTGGGTGGACGAAGTTTTCCGCCAGGTGAACCCGGCCATCAGCGTCGCGTGGCGCAAACAAGACGGCGAACCCATCGCGCCCGGCGACGCGGTGTGCGCCGTGCGCGGCCCGCTCGCCGCCATCGTCAGCGGCGAACGCAGCGCGCTGAACCTGCTGCAAACGCTGTCCGGCACCGCCACCGCCACCGCCCGCGCTGTCGCGCGCATCGCAGACGCGAAGGCCGTCGTGCTCGACACGCGCAAGACGCTGCCGGGCCTGCGCCTCGCGCAGAAATACGCGGTCGTCTGCGGCGGCGGACGCAACCACCGCCTTGATCTCGCCGGCGGCATCCTGATTAAGGACAACCACATCCGCGCCTGCGGCTCCATCACCGCCGCCGTGCAGCGCGCACGCGCGCAAAACGCCGGCAGCCGCATTGAAGTGGAAGCCGAAACGGAAGACGAAGTGCGCGAAGCATTGAAAGCGCGCGCCGACATCATCCTGCTCGACAACTTCGCGCCCGCCGGCATCCGCGACATGGTGCGACTCATCAATGGCCGCGCCGAAACCGAAGTCTCCGGCAACATCACCATCGCCGGCCTCCCCGCCGTCGCCGCCACCGGCGCCGACTACATCTCCATCGGCGCCCTCACCAAACACCTGCAAGCGGTGGACTTCTCGCTGCAACTGCCGCCGCAACGCCGCAATCATGACGCCGCCGCGCCGCTGCTCCGGCGCCGGCCCGCCGCCTGCTGATGGCGGCGTTTTTTTATTTGCCGCCGCGCCCTGGCCGGCGGCGGCGCGCACAACGCCTGTGCGCGGGAGTTGGTTCTATCATCGGCATTATCCGCTCTATCGGATTGATTGATGTTTCCCATCGGTCAGGCGGCGCATTTCGGGTATAGTTATCGGCATTATCCACTCTGCAGAATTATTATTTTCACACTTGGAGGAGAAAACCAATGGATGATACTGCCAAATTCAACGAGCCAAAGTGCCCGTTTGCGACCAGTCCGGGGTCGCGCACCAGGGTTAACATCCGGTCGAACAACGACTGGTGGCCGAACCGGCTGAATGTCAATATCCTGCATCTTCACTCTGAAAAATCCAGCCCGCTCGGCGCGCACTTCAACTACGCCGACGAGTTCAAGAAACTGGACCTTGCCGCCGTCAAGAACGACCTGTATGCGCTGATGACCGATTCGCAGGATTGGTGGCCGGCGGACTGGGGGCATTACGGCGCGCTGTTTATCCGCATGGCGTGGCACGCCGCAGGCACTTACCGGATATGGGACGGGCGCGGCGGCGCCGGCACCGGCGGCCAGCGTTTTGCGCCGGTCAGCAGTTGGCCCGACAACGGCAACCTGGACAAGGCGCGGCGGCTGCTGTGGCCCATCAAGCGCAAGTATGGCAACAAGATTTCGTGGGGCGACCTGATGGTTCTGGCCGGCAACTGCGCGCTGGAATCCATGGGTTTCAAGACCTTCGGCTTTGCCGGCGGGCGCGAGGATGTGTGGGAAGCCGAGAATGAAATCTACTGGGGTTCGGAAGACGAATGGCTTGGCGACAAACGCTACACCGGCGAGCGCGACCTTGAAAACCCGCTGGGCGCGGTGCAGATGGGGCTGATTTATGTGAACCCCGAAGGGCCGAACGGCGAACCCGACCCGGTGGCGTCGGGCGTGGATGTGCGCGAGACCTTTGCGCGCATGGCCATGAACGACGAAGAAACCGTGGCGCTGGTGGCCGGCGGCCACACCTTCGGCAAGGCGCACGGCGCCGGCGACCCGGACATGGTGGGGGCCGACCCGGAAGGCGCACCGCTGGAGCAGATGGGGCTGGGCTGGATAAACAGCCTCGGTTCCGGCAAGGGCGTCAACACCACCACCAGCGGCATTGAAGGCGCATGGAAGCCGAACCCGACGCAGTGGGACAACGGCTATTTCAACATGCTGTTCGGCTACGACTGGGAACTGGTGAAAAGCCCCGCCGGCGCGTGGCAGTGGACGGCCAAGGATGTGCGCGAGGAAGACATGATTCCGGACGCGCACGACCCGTCCAGGAAGCACCGCCCGATTATGACCACGGCGGACATGTCGCTGCGCTTTGACTCCATTTATGAGCCGATTTCGCGGCGCTATCACCAGAACCCGGAGGAGTTTGCCGACGCCTTCGCGCGCGCCTGGTTTAAACTGACGCACCGCGACATGGGGCCGGTGTCGCGCTATCTCGGCCCGGAAATTCCGCAGGAAACGCTGATATGGCAAGACCCGGTTCCGGCTGTGGAGCACCCGCTGGTGGGCGACGGCGAAATCGCCGGACTGAAGAAGAAACTGCTGGCCTCGGGCCTGAGCGTTTCCGAACTGGTGACCACCGCGTGGGCGGCGGCGGCGACTTTCCGCGGCTCCGACAAGCGCGGCGGCGCCAACGGCGCGCGGCTGCGGCTGTCTCCGCAAAAGGACTGGGAAGTGAACCAGCCCGAACAACTGGGCAAGGTGCTGCGGAAACTGGAAAGCATTCAGGCCGAATACAGCGGCGCGGCCAACGGCGGCGCAAAAATATCGCTGGCGGACCTGATTGTGCTTGGCGGCTGCGCCGGCGTTGAGGAAGCGGCGCGGCTTGCGGGGCACAATGTGAGCGTGCCGTTCTCGCCCGGACGCACCGATGCGTCGCAGGAGATGACCGATGTGGAATCGTTTGCGGTGCTGGAGCCGAGGGCCGACGGCTTTCGCAACTATGTGCGCGGCGGGATGAACTTCCCGGCGGAGGAAATGCTGATAGACCGGGCGCAACTGATGCGGCTGACGGCCCCTGAAATGACGGTGCTGGTGGGCGGCATGAGAGTGCTGGGCGCGCAGTGCGGGCCGGACAAGCACGGCCTGTTCACCGACAAGCCCGGCGTGCTGACCAACGACTTCTTTGTCAATCTGCTCGACATGGGGCTGGACTGGAAGCCGGCCGCGGAGGAAGGCGTGTTTGAAGGGCAAGACCGCGCATCGGGCAAGATAAAATGGACGGCGACCCGGGTGGACCTGGTGTTTGGCTCCAACGCCGAACTGCGGGCGCTTGCCGAGTTCTATGGCTGCGACGACTCGCAGGGCAAGTTTGTCGAGGACTTTGTCGCCGCCTGGAACAAGGTGATGAACCTGGACCGCTACGACCTGCCGCAATCCGCCAGGAACTGAGCGCCGGAGACTTCTCCTTGAACCGGCCGCCACACGGCGGCGCAACCGGAAGCGGCAGGGCCATTGCGATGGTCGCTGCCGCTTTTGCGTTTGCCGGGTGCGGGACGGTGGTTGAGGAACCCGGCGCCCGCCTGTCTTCGGCCTACGCGCCGGGGCCTTACGCCGTTGGCGCGGTTGCCAACTTCGTGAAAGACTTCTCGCGCCCGTTTGACGCATGGGGCGAGAGATATAAAAGCGACGACTACCGCGCGCTGCTGGCGAAGATTGCCGCCAGCGGCGAACCGGCCACCGTGGTTACCGTCATTCACTACCCGTCGCCCGCCGGCGATGAGCGCGTGGAGCGGCGCGCCGACCTGCACCCGGCGGCGCTGTGGCGGGCGCAAAGCGGGCGGCGGCAACGCACGCTGGACCTGTTTATGGGCGACGAGGAACTGGCCGATGAACGCATGCACTTCTTCCGCGGGCGCCACACTTACCAGGGTTTTGTCGGCGCGCCGGCGGCGGCGGGCAAGTTTCCGCTGGTGGTGATGGTGCACGGGCTGGGCGGCGGCCTGGCCGACTGGAACCGCGCGGCGGCGTATCTTGCAAGCCACGGCTATATTGTGGTGACGCTCGCCTACACATCGGACAGCGCCGACACGCCGGTGTTTCACGACCCGAACTCGTTCTTTGCCAAGACGGCGGGGCGCGGCGAAGT
>RKSI01000198.1 GCA_007570905.1 Gammaproteobacteria bacterium | reverse complement strand
GCCCGCCTTAGTTGAAGTGGCGCGCGAGGTTGCCGAGGCCCGCGTCATAGACGCCGGTCATCGTCTCAACGGCTTTGTCGTCCGGCGCGTCCTTCGCGTCAAAGGTCGCCGACCAGACGACCGTGGCCTTGCCGCCCGGCGCGCTCCTCACCGAGACAACCGACTCGTAGTTTTTCACCGGCAGCGGCCCGCCGGTAATCCGGTAGGTGTAACTCTTGTCCTTGTCGCTGTGTTTGACCAGCACTTCGGTAACTTCGGCGCCGTCGGCCAGCGTCAGCACGCGCACCGCGCCTCTCTTGTCGTGCCGCCCCTTCTTGATGGCGCTCATCACGACGACGGGGTGCCAGACATCCAGGTGGTTGAAGTGGCCAATCATCTTCCAGGTTGTTTCCGGCGATGCATTGACCGTCGTCTGTTTCTCGACGCTGAGTTTGCCGTGGCTGCGGCCGTGGCCGTCGGCCAGCGCCGGCTGCGCCGCAACGCAGGCGGCCAGCGCGATGCCGGCTGCAATCCCGTAAAAGGGTGATTTTGCGAAAAGTGTGTTTTTCATGCTTTCTCCCAAGTATTGATTTTGGTATAGGAATGCGTATAATAGCGCACTTCTACGCCATTCCTCCTGCTATTTACTTTGGCAAGGGGGAGCAGCATTCGCACATTCTCACCCGCCATAAACCCCGGAGGAGCCTCGATATGCAAGCATTTCCCCGCGGCGAGCGCGGTTGTAAAACCGCCGCCATTGCCGCCGCAGCCGCGCTTCTCTGCAGCCTTACAGGCGCTCCCGCGCCGGCGCAGGCCGAAGAAGCCGAGAAAATCATCGTCATAGGCACTACGCCGGTGCGCCAGGACGACCTCGACGCAGGCGACTTTCCGGGGCGCATCCAGAGCGCCGACAGCGAGGAGCTCAGCGGCAGCGTCAGCCCCGACATTTCCGGTTATCTGAACCGCTACTTCGGCGGCGTGCACATCAACTCGGGGCAGGGCAACCCGTTGCAGGTGGACTTGTATTACCGCGGCTTTGCCGCCTCGCCGCTGCTCGGCCTGCCGATGGGCATGGCGGTGTATCAAAACGGCGTGCGCCTGAACGAACCGCTTGGCGACACCGTGAACTGGGACCTGGTGCCGATGAACGCCATCGCCGGCCTGAGCCTGCTGAGCGGCTCCAACCCGCTCTACGGCCTGAACACACTGGGCGGCGCGATTGTCGTCGAGATGAAAAACGGCTTCACCCATCCCGGGCATTCGGTCGAGGTTGAGGGCGGCTCATATGAACGCTTTATCGGCAACTTTGAGAGCGGCGGCAACAACGGCGAATATGCCTGGTATGTCAACGCGCAACGCTTCTACGATGGCGGCTGGCGCGACCTGTCGAAGTCGTGGGCCGAGAACCTCTACGCCAGTTTTGACTGGCGCGGCGACCGCGCGACGCTCGGCCTGAACTACCACCGCGGACGCTCCGACCTGACCGGCAACGGCCTGTCGCCGACCGGCCTGCTCTCCGCCGACCGCGATGCGATTTTCACGGCGCCCGACATCACCGAAAACGACATGTATATGTGGGCGCTGCGCGGCGACTATGAAATCGCCGATGATGTGCGCTTGTCGGGCAACCTGTATTACCGCGACAACACCACCGATTCGTTCAACGGCGACGGCGCGGAAGAGGAACTGCTTGATCCTCCCGGAGAGCCGGAGTGTCAGGATAGCACTGTCTTCCCCGCCAACCCGTCCATCCCTGGCGATCCGGAGGGCTGCGATGCGGTCAACAACATCAGCGAGCGCAGCCAACGGGCGCACGGCGGCGTGCTGGAACTGGACTTTCCGCTCGACTGGTTCAACCTTGAGCACGACCTGAACGCCGGCATCGGCTATTACGAAGGCCGCAGCACCTTTGATTCGCGCGTGCAATACGCCAGACTCGACCCGAACACGCGCTCAACGCGCGGGCCGCAATCCGTCACCGGGCCTTTCAGCAACGATGATGACGATATCACCGATGTCAAGACGCGCGTCGAGCGAACCTATCTGTATCTGGGCGACAGCATCAGCGTCAACGACCACTGGACGGTCAACCTGGCCGCCTTCTACCACGACAGCGAAATCCGGCTCAGCGACCGCACCGGCGACCAGCCCGAACTGAACGGCAGCCACGACTACGACAACTTCAACTGGAGCACCGGCGCCGTCTGGCACTGGCGTTCCGACATGGACTTCTACGGCAGTTACAGCGAATCAAGCCGCCTGCCGACGCCGATAGAACTCGCGTGCAGCGAGGATATTCTGGCCGCGCGGATTGCCAACAACCCCGGCGACGAGGTCGAGTGCCGCCTGCCCAATGCGTTCCTCGCCGACCCGCCGCTTGACGAGGTCATCTCGGAGACCTTTGAACTCGGTGTGCGCGGCGTCGCCGCCAACGGCTGGTTGTGGTCGCTGGGCGCGTTCCACACCGAGAACCGGGATGACATCATCTGGCAGACGACGGGCCGCGCCCACGGCGCATTCCGCAATGTGGACAAGACCCGGCGGGTCGGCCTTGAGGCGTCGCTTGCCGGCGACTACGGGCGCCTCGACTGGAGGCTGAACTACACCTGGCTTGAGGCGACCTTTGAAGACGACTTCCAGGCGCTGGTCAGCGATGACTACGCGGCCCTCGGCGCCACGGTGAGCGATGTGTGCCCGGATCGCGGCACCACCTGCATGGCCGGCGACAGGGTGGAAGTCGCCAGTGTCCGCAAGGGCGACGACATTCCCGGCATTCCGCAGCACCTGTTCAAGGCCGCCGCGGATTACGCGTTCACCGACAGATTATCGATGGGCGTGGACATGATCGCGGTGTCCGACAGCCACCTGCGCGGCGACGAGTCCAACCAGTTGGACGAGGTCAGCGGCTTTGCGGTGTTCAACGCCCGCGCCAACTACCGCTTTGACAACTTCGAGGCGTTTGTGCTGGTTGAGAACCTGTTTGACCGCGACTACGAGAACTTCGGCCTGGTAGGCGAAGAGCCGGAACTCGGCAGGGCGGACGCCGGCGGCGACCCGTCGGTGCTGGAACTCGCTGACGAAAGAGCGCTTTACTACGCCCCCGGCGCCCCGATATCGGTGTGGGCCGGCGTGCGCATGCGCTTCTAAATGCCCGCACATTCGCGCTGCCGCGCGCAGGGGCGGTTCGCTCCGGCGCACGACAGACCTTTGACAACGCCGCCACAGCACGCGGCGGCCTCTTCGCGCCGCCTGCGACAGCGGCGACCGGACTGACCGGCTGCATCACCCGCCTCTGCACCGGGTTGGCGGCGCCGCCGCCCGCCGCACCGCGCCGCGCTTGCAATCGGCGCCGGCGCCCGTTATAATCGGCGTTTCCGACAAACCACTTGTGAGACTTGCAGCCATGATGAAAGTACCGCTGGAAAACATAATCTCGCCGATTATCTTTTTCGCCATATTGGGTTTTCTGGATTACCTGATTGCCACCGCGCGCTGAACCGCGCGACAACCGGTTTGCCTGGCGGCCATAGAGTGCTGGTACCACCCGATCCCATTCCGAACTCGGAAGTGAAACGGCGCATCGCCGATGGTAGTACGGGGCCTCCCCGTGTGAGAGTAGGACACCGCCAGGCATTGTTTTTGCGCGCGCGCGATGGATTTTGACCTTGAATTTTTTCTGGTGCTCGGGACATTGGTCACCGGGCTGGTGGTGCTCGCCGCGCGCCTGTTCGCAGGCCGCGCACAGGAAGGCGGCGACGCGCCGGAAAAGCCGGCGCGTCTCGGCTGGGTGGTGGATGGCGCGCGGTCGTTCTTTCCGATACTGCTGATAGTCCTGCTGCTGCGGAGTTTCATCGTCGAGCCGTTCCGGATTCCGTCCGGCTCGATGTTGCCGACGCTGGAAATCGGCGACTTCATCCTCGTCAACAAATACGCCTACGGCCTGAAACTGCCGGTTCTGCACGACAAGATTGTGCCCGTCGGCGCGCCGCGCACCGGCGATGTCGCGGTGTTCCGCTACCCGCGCGACGCCAGCCAGGACTATATCAAGCGCATCGTCGGCATGCCTGGCGACCACATCATCTACCGCGACAAGCAACTGCAGATCAACGGCCAGGTCATCGAGCAGAACGGGCGCGAAGACATCGGCGTGTTTTCGGAGATGCTGCCGATTGAGATGCAGCGCAAGAGCGAATCGCTGCCGGGCGCCGCGCACGACATCCTGCTGGCGCCGTCGGTGAGCCAGCCGATGGGCCAGTGGCGCGTGCCGCCCGGCCATTATTTCGTGATGGGCGACAACCGCGACAACAGCAACGACAGCCGCGCCTGGGGCTTTGTTCCCGAGGCCAACCTCGTCGGCAGGGCGTTCCTGATCTGGATGCACTGGGACTACGGCGCGGGCCGCTTTGATTTGTCGCGCATCGGCACGGTCATCCGCTAAATGCCGGCGCTCGAAGATCTGCTGAAACCGGGTTTTCTCGAGCAGCCGCTGTTCCGCCGCGCCGTCACGCACCGCAGCGCCGGCGGCGGCCACAACGAACGCCTTGAGTTTCTCGGCGACGCGGTGCTGCAACTGGTCATCACCGAGACGCTTTACCAGCGCTTTCCCGACGCCGACGAGGGCGCCCTCAGCAAACTGCGCGCCCGCCTCGTGCGCCGCGAGACGCTGTCGGCCATCGCGCGCCTGTGGCGCCTCGGCGACAACCTGGTGCTGGGGCCGGGCGAGGTCAAGAGCGGCGGCGCCGCGCGCGAGTCCATTCTTGCCGACGCGTTCGAGGCCGTCGTCGGCGCGCTGTATCTGTGCGAGGGCCTGCGCGCCGCGCGCGGTTTCATCGCCGCCGTCTTCGGCGAGCAACTGTCGTCGCCGGCGCCCGCCGGGCAATTGCAGGACGCCAAAAGCCGCCTGCAGGAATACGCGCAGGCGCGCGGCGCGCAACTGCCGGTGTATCAAGTGGTCGCGGAGGACGGGCGCGGCGACAGCAGGGTCTTCCGCGTTTCGTGCACACTGCCGGGACTCGGCGTCGCGGCGCGCGGCGAGGGCGCGTCAAAGCGCAAGGCCGAACAAGACGCCGCCGCATCCGCGCTGCGGCGGATTGCCGACGATGGCCGATGATGGCCGTGGCGATGCCGGTGACCGCCGCGGCGATTGATTGCGCGCCGACGCGCTGCGGCACGGTCGCGCTGGTCGGCAAGCCCAACGCCGGCAAATCCACGCTGTTCAACCGCCTGGTAGGGCGGCGCCTGTCGTCGGTTACGCACAAGCCGCAGACGACGCGGCGCAATGTGCGCGGCATCCTGAGCGGCGACGATTTCCAGATGGTCTTTATTGACACGCCGGGCCTGTACCGCGGCGGCCGCGGCCTGATGGACCGCGTGCTGAACAAAAACGCGCGCAACGCGCTGGCGGAAGTGGATTTGGTGGCGCTGGTGTCGCCGGCGCTCGGCTGGAGCCGCGGCGACGAGGCGGTGCTCGGATTGGCGCGCGAATCGGGCCGCACCGTCGTGCTGGTGCTCAGCAAGGTGGATTTGGTGAAGAAAAAAGAGCGGTTGCTGCCGGTTATCAGGGAGTTTTCCGAAGAACGCGGCTGCGCCCGGATAGTGCCGGTGTCGGCGCTGACCGGCGAGGGCGTTGAACGCCTGACGGCGGAACTGGCCGCAGCGCTGCCCGAGGCCGACTTCCTGTTCCCGCGCGACTGCGACAGCGACCGCGGCCCGGGCTTCACCGCCTGCGAGTTGATACGCGGCAAGGTCATGGAAGTGCTGCGCCAGGAACTGCCGTACAACACGCATGTCGCGCTGCGGTCGTTTGAGGACGGGCCGTCGCTGCTGCGCATCGGCGCGGCGCTGATGGTCGGCAAACCGGGCCAGCGCCGCATCGTCATCGGCGCCGGCGGCGCGCAACTGAAACAAATCGGAACACTGGCGCGGCTGGAACTGGAGCGCGTCTTCGGCAAGCGCGTGTTTCTGAAACTGACGGTGGAGGTCAGGCCGCACTGGCAGCGCGACCCGGCCATCCTGCGCGAATACATGGGATAGCGGGGCGCCTCGTCATGCTCGTCTTTGAGGCGGAACCGGCGTTCGTGATTCACAAGCGCCCGTACCGCGACAACAGCAGCCTGGTGCAATTCCTGACGCCGGCGCACGGGCGCATCACGGTCGTCGCGCGGCTGTCGTCCAAACTCATCGGCAAGACGCTGCAACCCTTCATCCCGGCGCGCCTGACATGCAGCGGGCGCGGCAGTCTGCTGAACCTGCGCCACTTTGAACCCGAAGGCGCCGGCCTGCTGGCCGACACCCGCCGCCGCATGGTCGGCATGTATGTCAACGAACTGGTGGCGCGGCTGACGCCGTCGGCCAGCCCGTCGCGGCGGCTGTTTGACCTTTACCGCGAGTGCCTGCAAGCGCTCGCCGCCGCCACCGACGCGCCGCCGGACGAGACCGAGCGCGCGCTGCGCCACTTTGAACTGCGCCTGCTCGACCTGACCGGCAACGGCCTGCAACTGGAACACGAACACGACACGCTGAAGCCAGTCACCGCGGACGAAGACTACCATTACCGCCCCGGCGACGGCCCGGAACGCGCGCGCGCCGCCGCCGGGCGCGCGGTGTACCGCGGCGAGACGCTGATTGCGCTGCGCGGCGAGCCGCGCCAGTGGCGGGATGAAATCCTGCCCGAAAGCAAACGCCTGCTGCGCGCGGTGATAGACCACCACCTGCACGGCAACTTGCAGGCGCGGCAAATTTTTGATTATCTGAAACACCTTGCCTGAGCGCGCAACGCGAGATGAACACTGCCGGCGCGGCGCGAAACGATGAAACAATACACGACCACCCTCGGCGTCAACATTGACCATGTAGCGACGCTGCGCCAGGCGCGGCGCACGCCGTACCCGGACTTTGCCGGCGCGATTGAGGCCGTCGAGCGCGCCGGCGCCGACGGCGTCACGATGCACCTGCGCGAAGACCGCCGCCATGTCCAGGACGCCGATGTTTATGCCGCGCGCGAGAAGATTACGACGCACCTGAACCTGGAAATGGCGCCGACGGATGAAATGCTGAACATCGCGCTGGATGTGCGGCCCGACTACTGCTGCCTGGTGCCGGAAAAGCGCGAGGAACTGACGACCGAAGGCGGCCTGGATGTGGCGGCGCACGCCGGCAGAATCGGCGACATCTGCGCGGCGCTGGGCGAGGCCGGCGTTCTGGTGTCGCTGTTCATCGAGCCTGCGCCGCAGGTCATCGACCGCGCCGCCGCGCTCGGCGCGCCCATCGTTGAATTGCACACCGGCGAATACGCGCTGGCCGAAGGCGGCGGGCAACGACGGCAGTTGCGCCGCATCGAGGCCGCCGCCGCCCACGCCGCGAGCGCCGGCTTGCAGCCCAACGCCGGTCACGGCCTGCACCGCGGCAATGTGCGCGCCATCGCCGCCATCGCCGCCGTCGCCGAACTGAACATCGGCCACTCCATCGTCGCCGACGCGGTGTTTTGCGGGCTGGAAGAGGCGGTGCGCCGGATGCGCGCCGCGATGCGGGGGAACGGCGGATGATACGCGGCGTCGGCATTGACATCGTCGAGGTCGAGCGCGTGCGGCGCGTGCTGCGCCGCCACCCGTCGCGCTTCCCGGCAAAGGTGCTGCATCCGCGCGAGCGCGCGCTTTACGACAGGCAGCGCGACCCGGCGGCGTTCCTGGCGCGCCAGTTCGCGCTGAAAGAGGCCGTCGCCAAGGCGCTGGGGAGCGGCTTTGCACAGGGCCTGCACCCGTCGCGCATACTCGTCGGGCGCGACGGCGCGGGCCGCCCGTTTGCGGTGCTGCCGCCCGGCTTTGACCGGCACAGCGTCGCCGTCAGCGTCTCGGCGGAACGCCGCTACGCCGTCGCCCACGCCACCGCCTTTGATGACGCAGGCGGCGGCTGAACGGGTAAAATGCAGGGCTTGGAGTTGCCGCAGATGAACAACACACCCGCCACCGCCGCCCCGACCATCGCCGACTGCATCGGCAACACGCCGCTGGTGCGCTTGCAGCGCATGGCCGCCGGCAGCGGCAGCGAGGTGCTGGTGAAACTCGAGGGCGACAACCCGGCGGGTTCGGTCAAGGACCGCCCGGCATTCAACATGATCGCCGCCGCCGAAAGCCGCGGCGACATCCGCCCCGGCGACACGCTGATTGAGGCGACCAGCGGAAACACCGGCATCGCGCTGGCGATGGCCGCCGCCATCAAGGGTTACCGGATGATATTGATTATGCC
>RKSI01000003.1 GCA_007570905.1 Gammaproteobacteria bacterium | reverse complement strand
TACTTCGGCAAAATCAAGATGATTTACATAGACCCGCCGTATAACACCGGCAACGACCATTTCGTTTATTCCGACCGCTTTGC
Organism: Gammaproteobacteria bacterium; assembly: GCA_007570905.1. Classification (GTDB taxonomy): domain Bacteria; phylum Pseudomonadota; class Gammaproteobacteria; order Poriferisulfidales; family Oxydemutatoraceae; genus Oxydemutator. Next base: position 8,156 of record RKSI01000003.1, on the reverse strand, counting down.
CGAGCGGAAAAAAGATTATCTGAGGCGCACCGGCGACCGCGACCCGCGGGGGCGCATGAGCCGCGACGGCTCGTTGCGTAAAAACAGCAGGGAAAACGGGCATTACCATTCCAACTGGCTGAGCATGATCTACCCGCGCCTGTTTCTGGCGCGCAACCTGCTGCGCGAGGACGGCGTGTTCTTCGTTTCCATTGACGACAACGAGGTGTGCAACCTGCGCCTGGCGATGAACGAGATCTTCGGGGAGGAAAATTTTATTTCCGATTTTGCGGTGATACGGGCCGAAGGAGGGGGGCTGGCGAAGCAGGTGATCCGGGGCCACGATTATCTGCTGGCATACGCCAGGGACATCGCGCGCTTCAAGCCCTTGCAGCGGCCCAAGGATATCCGGGGCCGCATCGTCGAAGCGAACGGCGCGCGCTATTGGCTGGAGGAAGACTGGCTGCGCAAGGAATTCGGCAAGTATGGAACCTGTTATTACGAGGAAATCGAGCACTGCAAGGGGCGGGCAAAGAAGCGGGAGATAGACGACGGGATACGCGCCGGCAGGTACCGCCTGATCGAGAAGCGGAACGGCAAGCATGTTGTCGCCCGGCTCAGGGATTTGGCGGAAGACGGTTCCAAGTTTTACAGCATTCTGAAGCATCTGTCCGCCGACGGGATCAGAGATCTTGCGGCTGTGGGCATGAACGAATATTTCGACTACCCCAAACCGGTTTCGCTGTTGCGGGAATTGATTTTGGGGGCAACGTTCCACAGCAAAAATGACGGCGACATCGTCCTGGATTTCTTCGCCGGTTCCTGCACCGCGGCCCACGCCGTGCTGGAGCTGAACAAACAGGACGGCGGCAACCGCGGATTCATCTGCGTGCAGATGCCGGAACCGTGCGCCGAGAACAGCGCGGCGCGCAAGGCCGGCTACCGAACCATCGCCGACATCGGCAAGGAGCGCATCCGCCGGGTGATAAAAAAGCTCGGGGAGGGAAACGGCACTGGCGGCAATCCCGGCTTCCGGGTCTTTAAGCTGCGGGGTTCCAACTTCAGGGCTTGGAGCGGCAACGGCATCGGCACCCCAGAGGTTCTGCAAGACCGGTTGCGGCTACAGGCGGACCCCGTGGCGCAGGGCGCAAGAACCGAGGACATCCTCTACGAGTTGCTGCTGAAATCGGGCCTGCCCCTGGACGCCGAAATAGCGGACCGGGGCGGCTGGTTTCTGGCTCGCGACGGGGGGACGATCGTTGCCTTCGCCCTGGAAGGCATTGACGAAACCGCAATTCAGGCAATCGTGGCGGCAAAACCGTCCAAGTTCATCGCCCTGGACCGACTGTTCCGAAACAACGACCAATTAAAGACCAACGCCGCGCTGCAAATGGAAGACGCAGGCGTGGAGTTCGAGGTGATATAATCCGCTTGCGGAAACTCCGAAAACCCCCGAAAACCAATGAACGGGAAATCCCTGGACATCACCGAACACAAACTCGCACTTTTGCGCGAGGTTTTGCCGGAGGCCTTTGCCGAGGGGAAGGTGGATTGGGAAAAACTGCGCGTTATTTTGACGCGCGATGGCGCGTTCGATGACGAGCGGTATCATCTGAACTGGGCCGGCAAAACCGATGCGTATCGCGCTTTGCAGGCGCCGGCTTCGGCGACGCTCGCGCCGTGTCGGGAAGAGTCGGTGGCGTTTGACGGCGCGCGGCATGTGTTTATCGAGGGCGAGAATTTGGCCGTACTGAAGGCGCTGCAGAAGGCGTATTTCGGCAAGGTCAAGATGATTTACATAGACCCGCCGTATAACACCGGCAACGACCAATTTATCTACCCCGACCGTTTTGCCGAGAGCAAAAAGGATTACCAAAAGCGCGTCGGCGACATGGACGCGGAAGGGCGACTGACGCGCGAGGGCCTGTTCCGCAAAAACAGCCGCGACAACGGGCATTACCATTCCAACTGGCTGAGCATGATTTACCCGCGCCTGTTTCTGGCGCGCAACCTGCTGCGCGACGACGGCGTGATTTTCGTTTCCATTGACGACAACGAGGCGCACAACCTGCGGCTGGTGATGAATGAGATTTTTGGGGAGGAGAATTTTGTCGGTGCAGTTGTCGCACAAACCAATCCTCGCGGACGGCAACTGGACAAGTTTTTGGCGAAAACTTTTGAATACCTGTTGGTGTTTGCCAAAAACTATAACAGCGATTGTATTTTCTCGATTCCGAAGTCGGATAAAACCGTTGCCGAATACAACAAGGAAGATGATAACGGCCGGTATCGTTTGCTCGAACTCAGAAACCGTGGGTCATCGCAATTCAATCGAGAGACGCGACCCAATTTATATTTCCCAATTTTTGTAAACCCCAAGTCGGGAGAAGTTTCTCTCGAAAACGAAGGGGAATACAGCGAAGTCGCTTTGCCTTTGAACTCGAAGGGCGAAGACGGTTGTTGGACTTGGGGCCAGCCGAAAGTCGGAGAAAATCTGAATATGTTGGTGGGCAAAAAAGTGTCGACCGGCAGTTGGCGAGTTTACCGCAAGGACTACCTTCCCGAAGAAGGCGCCAAGTCAAAAGAGAAATCTCTTTGGCTTGACAAAAACATCAACCATGAAAACGGCAAGGAAGCAGTTAGGTTCTTGTTTGATTCCACGCCGTTTGATTTTCCAAAATCGCCTGCGTTGATTGCAAAAGCAATTCGCATTGGCATGAAAAGTAGGGACACGATTCTCGACTTCTTCGCCGGCTCCTGCACCACCGCCCACGCCGTGCTCGACCTGAACGCCGAAGACGGCGGCAAGCGCAAATTCATCTGCGTGCAGATGCCGGAAGCTTGCGACGAGAAAAGCGAGGCGCGCAAAGCCGGCTATGAAACCATCGCCGACATCGGCAAGGAGCGCATCCGCCGGGTGATTGCGGCCGGCAAACTGGACGCCGGAATGAAGGTGTTCCAGTTGCGCGAGTCCAACTTCAAACAATGGCGCGGCGACATCAAAGACGCCGACCAACTCGCCGCGCAGATGCAACTGCACACCGACCCGCTGGCGGACGGCGCGCAAACCGAGGACATCCTCTACGAACTCCTGCTGAAAGCCGGCGTCGCCCTCACCGCGCCGCTGCAGCGCAACGACGGCTGGTATCTGGCGGAAGACGGCGGGGTGAAAATCGCCGTGGCATTGGAACGCATTGACGCGGCGACGGTAAAAGATATACTGGCAACACAGCCGACCAAAGTCATCGCCCTCGACCGACTGTTCCAAGGCGATGACCAACTCAAAACCAACACCGCCCTGCAAATGGGGGACGCGGGGGTGGGGTTTGAGGTGGTATAATCCGCGGGGAGGAGTGGCGACCAATGACCGAGCATTTCTTTAAAACCTTGAAAATTGAGAATTTCCGCGGGATTAAATCCCTGGCAATCGAAGACCTCGCGCGGGTTAACCTGTTCGTGGGGGAGAACAACTGCGGCAAAACCACGGTGCTGGAGGCGGCGTTTTTGTTGGTGGGGATTGGCAACCCTAATTTGATCATTGATATGCAAAATGGCAGGGGGTTAATCCTTATGGAGGGCTCCGATATAAAAGATTTCTTTTATAATCGCCATTGCGAGAAAGGGCTGATTCTGTCTGGAGTGCAAGCAAAAGGAGAAAGAAGCCTTGAGGTCTTGCCTCAATATGGCGATTTACAGGTTGCGCAGATAGGCGGGGTGGCTCCGGTCACTCCGGAAAATGGCGGCCCGAAGCGTGCCCAGCGATTAGGTGTGGGCGCTTCTGTAACAGGGCAGTCTTTAATAGGACTTAGATACCAATTCACTGTGGCTGACCCGGTCACCGGAAAAAATGAACAGTATCAAGCCGGAACTCGCTGGATTGAGGCCGGCAATATACAGTTCGCGCCTTTATTTGATTCTCGATACAAAGAATCAATTCGAGGCGGCGCCGTTTATTTGAGGAAAGGGTATAACCACGCTTCCGTGGACTGCATGCTCAATGAGAAAAAAAAGGATTTGCTCTTGAACGTTCTCAAATCCATCGATTCTAAAGTCGAGGATATTAAAACCGGATTACATGGGTTGGTGTCCGTTGACATAGGGCTCGATAGTTTCATCCCTATCAACCTTCTTGGCGACGGGATGATTCGCATTCTCCATGTGCTCTCTGAAATTAATAGGGCATCAAGTGGGGCATTGACCATTGATGAAATCGAAAATGGCCTGCATGTCAACGCATTGGAGCGTGCATGGGAGGTTATCCTCAACCAATCGGCGGAATCCAATACGCAAATTTTTATCACAACCCACAGCGGAGACGTGATAAAAAGTTTGCGAAAAGTGCTGGATGGGAATTTATTTCCTGATGCAGTCGCCTGCTATAGGCTGGTCAAGTTCCCCACGGATGAGGTCCGCGCATACCGCTATTCTCCAGAGCAACTGGGACAGGCGTTGAATTCGGATACCGACATTCGTCTTTGACAGTGGCTGAAAATTCTCACATCGTTGTCGAGGGCGAAGAGGACAGACGGTTTCTGAAAAGGTACCTGAGCGCCCTCGGCGTGACTGTTCCCGATGGATGTTTTGATGCCCTGAATGGGTGGACAAATCTTGGCGGCCATAAGCCAACAATAAAACAAAAACAGGACCAAGGAATCAAAGTTCTAATCATCTTTGATGCCAACGCCGACCAAGAAAAAAGAATAGAGCAGATTCGTGATGTTCTCGGTAGCATCACTCCGCCTGTTTTTCTTTTTCCAGATGATAAATCTGCAGGTGGTTTGGAAGACCTTCTTCTGCAAATTATAGTCTGGGAACACTCGGGTATTTTGGAGTGCTTCGAGCACTACAAAAAATGCCTGAATGAGCGCGACCGTGATTACACTCTTCCCGATACGAAAGGGAAAGTGTATGCTTACAAAGAAGCCATCGGCGCTCTTCTTGAGAAAAAAGAAAATCAATTTGATTCTAAGTATTGGAATTATGACCACCCTGCGCTCAATCCGCTGAAAAAATTCCTCACCGAGCACATCGGCAAATGAAACTCCACTTCAACCCCAACCAAAAACACCAACTGGACGCCGTTGATGCGGTGGTGCGGGTGTTTGCGGGGCAGCCGGCCGGGCGGAGGGATTTTTCTCTGGCGCGACCGGATGCGCAATTTGCCAATCGGTTGGCGCTCGATGAGACGCAAATCTTAAACAATGTGCGCGCGATTCAAGCGGGGAACCAATTAGATGTTTCCGAGTCGTTGGACGGCTTGCATTTTTCGGTGGAGATGGAAACCGGCACCGGCAAAACATATGTCTATCTGCGCACGGTGTATGAATTGAACCGGGTTTATGGATTCAAGAAATTCGTCATCGTGGTGCCGTCGGTGGCCATCCGCGAGGGCGTGTCGAAAAATCTGACCATCACCCATGACCATCTGCAAAATCTGTACGGCCGGCCGCCGGCGCAGTTTTCGGTTTATGACTCGAAGAAGGTTTCGATGCTGCGCGATTTCGCCATCAGCGATGCGGTACAAATTCTCGTTATCAACATTGATTCCTTCGCCAAGGACGCCAATGTCATCAACCGCCGCAACGACAAACTAACCGGCGAGAAGCCGATTGATTTTGTTAGGCGCGCCAATCCCATCGTTATCGTTGATGAGCCGCAGAACATGGAAACGCCCAGACGCAAAGAGGCGATTGAAAACCTGCATTATCTTTGCACCTTGCGCTATTCCGCCACCCACATTGAGCGGCACAACCTGATTTACAAACTCGACCCGGTGCAAGCATATGACTTGGGCTTGGTGAAGCGGATTGAAGTGGACTCGGTGCTGACCGAGAACGATTTCAACGCCGCGTTTGTGCGGTTGAAAAGAATCAACACGCGCGGCCGGCTCTCAGTAGCGGTGGAAATTGACTGCGAAACCAAGGCCGGCGTGAAAAGAAAAAGCGTGACCGCGCGCGCCGGCGATGATTTGTATGCGCTTTCCGGCGGCCGGGAGATGTACCGCGACGGTTATATCGTCAACGAAATCGACGCCGAGCGCGGATGGGTCGCGTTTTCCGGCGGCCGCACCTTGCGCGTGGGCGAATCCGCCGGCGGATTGAGCGACGAGATGATGAAAGTGCAGATTCAAGAAACCGTGGCCGAGCATTTCAACCGCGAAAAGAAACTGCAGGGGCGCGGCATCAAAGTGATTTCGCTGTTCTTCATCGACCGCGTCGCCAACTACCGCCGGCATAGTCGCGGCGAGAAGGGCAAGTTCGCCGAGTGGTTTGAGGAAGCGTATCGAAACCAATCCGCCAAAGCGGAATACGCCGATTTGATTCCGTTTGCCGCCGAAGCGGTGCATAACGGCTACTTCTCCGCCGACAAGGGGCAGTGGAAAGACACCAGCGGTAACACCAAAACCGACGACGACACCTTCCGCCTGATTATGAAAGACAAAGAGCGCTTGCTGGACCCGGAAGAGCCGCTGCGGTTTATCTTCAGTCACTCGGCGTTGCGCGAGGGCTGGGACAATCCCAATGTGTTCCAAATCTGTACGCTGAACGAAACGCAATCCGAGTTGAAAAAACGGCAGGAAATCGGCCGCGGCATGCGGCTGGCGGTGGACCGAAACGGCAACCGCGTTCAAGACGCGGCGGTGAATCGCTTGACCGTCATCGCCAATGAGAGTTATGAAGAGTTCGCGCGCAAACTGCAAGAAGAAATCGAAGAGGAATGCGGCGTGATGTTTAAGGACAAAATCAAAAACAAACGCCAACGCCGCGAAGTGGAATACCGCAAAGGCTTTCAGTGGGACCCGAAATTCAAAGCGCTGTGGGAGCGAATTAAACACCGCACCACCTACCGCGTGGAATACGACAGCGCCGAGTTGATTGACAAGGCGGCGCGGGCGGTGAAGCGCATGGGGCGCATAACCAAGCCGTCGTTTCACATCGAAAAGGCGGCGGTTGAAATGGGCAAAGAGACCGGCGTTACAGCGGTGCAGCGCGCCGGCAGGGTCGCGCGCGCAGAGGGCGGAGTGGATTTTGTCCCGGACATTCTCTCTTATCTGCAAAACCACGAGCGCGCGCGACTGACGCGCGACACGGTGTACCAAATCCTGCACCGCTCCGGCCGCCTGGGCGATGCGCTGAACAACCCGCAACTGTTTATGGACGAAGTGACCAAATCCATCGAAAGCGTGTTAGTCGGTTTAATGGAGGACGGAATCAAATACGAGAAAATCGGCGACGAGGAATACGAGTTGCGCCTGTTCGAGGGCTATGAATTCCACATGGACAAAAACACCTTCCAAGTGACCGCCGAGAACAAAACCATTCACGCCGGCTGGCTGCCGCTGGATTCCGATGTGGAATACCGCTTCGCCCGCGACTGCGAAAGCCGCGACGACATCGAGTTTTATTTCAAACTCCCGCCGTGGTTCAAAATCAAAACCCCCATCGGCAACTACAACCCCGACTGGGCGTTGATTAAGAAGAACGAAACCGCCGTCTATTTCGTTGCCGAAACAAAATCCAAAGGACAGGAATTGCGGCCGAGCGAACGCAAGAAAATTAAATTCGGCGCGGCCCACTATCAACAGTTGGGCATGAATTTCCGGCAGGTATCCGAGGTCAGGGAGCTGGATTCGCCTGAATATTGCCCCGCGGGGAAGTAGCGGCGCCAGGGTTCCTCCCCGGGCAATGCCCGCAATGCTCCCCGACCAACCCAAGCCCGGTCATGCGCCAGGACGGCAACCCCGATGACCGCCGACCACTCGCAACCCGCCGCCCCCGGCGACGATGATTTGCGCGCCATCACGCGCGCCACCCTGCGGCACTACGACGACCATGCCGCCGGCTTCCGCGCCGGCACGCAGGACCACGATGTCAGCCAGAACATCAACGCGCTGTTGGACGCCATCGCCGCCCGCCCGCCGTATCGCATCCTCGATTTCGGCTGCGGGCCGGGGCGCGACCTGCGCCGCTTCATCGCCCTGGGCCACGACCCCGTCGGTCTGGACGGTTCGCGGGCCCTTGCCGCCATGGCGCGGCAAAGCGCCGGCTGTGACGTGCTGTTGCAGGATTTTTTGGCGCTCGACTTGCCGGCGGCGCATTTCGACGGCGTGTTCGCCAACGCATCGCTGTTCCATGTCCCCGCCCGGGCGCTGCCGCGCGTACTGCGGGAATTGCGCG